>JBKJSZ010000192.1:0-20849 GCA_046593675.1 Ferruginibacter sp. | reverse complement strand
CACTTTTGCAATCTTCTTTCCCGGTTTATATAATCCTAAACCTAAAAACCAAAAGGGAATATTTTTTTGCGGGTGACTTAAGTGGCATACAACAAAAAAATATTCCCTTTTGGTTTTTAGGTTTAGGATTATATAAACCGGGAAAGAAGATTGCAAAAGTGAAAGACTGGTCAGAAAAACTGGAAGAAATAGTAGAGAATGCACCGAACTGGGACATAGGTTTTATTGTAGGCGTTCCTGCATGGTTACAATTATGTATTGAAAAAATTATGGAACGTTATAAACTGAATAACATTCATGAAATGTGGCCCAACCTTGGTTTTTATGTTCACGGTGGTGTTGCCATGGAACCTTATAAAAGAGGATTCGAAAAATTATTAGGCAAACCTATTATTTACATCGAAACATACCTGGCCAGCGAAGGCTTTCTCGCCTATCAAAACAGGCAGAATTCCAAGGGAATGCAATTGGTGTTGAACAATAATATTTTTTTTGAATTCGTTCCGTTTGATGATAACAATTTTGATTCTGAAGGAAACATGATTGAAAATGCGGAAGCCTATATGATTCATGAAATAGAAGAGAACAAAGATTATGCAATTCTCATCAGCACTAACGCGGGGGCCTGGAGATATGCCATTGGAGATACCGTACGTTTGGTTGACAGAGAAAAAAATGAGATCATTATAACCGGAAGAACAAAACATTTTTTAAGTTTAGTTGGCGAGCATTTAAGTGTAGATAACATGAATAAGGCTATTGAAATGGTGGCCGAAGAATTAAAAATCAGTATTCCTGAATTTACAGTTTGTGGAATTCCTTACGATAATTTTTTTGCGCATCAATGGTATTTAGCTACAGATGATACCCTGGATTCAAAAAAAGTGACCGATCTCATTGATGAAAAATTAAAGTTGTTGAATGATGATTATGAAGTGGAGAGAAAACACGCACTGAAAGCCATCATCGGACAAATATTGCCGGAAAAAATATTTTTAGATTTCATGGAGTCGAAAGGGAAAGTGGGAGGCCAGCATAAATTTCCCAGAGTGTTAAAAGGAAAAATGCTCGATGACTGGAATATATTCCTCACCCGGCACAGAGCAAACCATAAAACAACAGCTTAATTTTTATTAATGACAGACGCCATTTTTTCAGGAATACTGTTAGGCCTGGCATTGGTGTTTTCTGTAGGACCGGTAATTTTTACTATTATAAAACTGCGCATTAATTATGGACTTGCCGCTGCATTTTATTTTATCTCCGGCGTTTGGTTAAGTGATATTCTGTGGGTGCTTACGGCTAATTTATTTTCCGAAACTTTAGGCGAATTAATTAACTACAAAACGATCATTGGAATTTCAGGTGGAAGTTTACTGATGGCTTTAGGAATTTATTATTTATTTTTTAAGAAATTTCACACCAAAGAGGAACTGGATAATGGTGTGAAAATTACCAGCACTACACATCTCCGTTTATTTATCACGGGATTTTTGATCAATACACTAAATCCCGGTGTGATTGCCTTATGGTTTGCTGCTACCACAAAATCTTTAACAAACACGGTAGATGAAAAACTAGTGATTTTTACTATTTGTTTATCGTTAAATATGTCTGCCGATATTTTTAAAATTAATCTCGCAGGAAAATTAAGAAGAAAATTAACGGACAGAAATATTAAGATCATCAACAAAATTTCAGGATTATTATTTTTGATCTTTGGTACTGCACTAATTATTGGTGTAATATATACAAGAAAAAAAATGTAAGAATTCTGCATGGTGAAAAAACTGCTGCTCATATTATTATTGATTACATCGTATACCAGCTTTGCACAGCCCTCAGATATTTTGATTTTAAAAAGAAAAGGGAAAACGGAAAAATCTTTTTTTGCAGGATCCCCCATTGAATTCAGTACTGTATTCGGTGTGTATAAAAATGCCACCGTTACCAGAATTTTTCACGATACCATTTTCCTGCAGGAATTTATTATTCAACATTTGCCCACAACATTAGGAACTTATATTACAGATACGGCAGGAAGTTACCGTTATCAATATCATTATAAAGACATCGCCAACATGGGTGCACAAAAGAAAAAAGGGTTCAATCTTTCCGCAAGTGGCGCTTCGTTAATGGGCGGTGGAACATTGTTAATACTTGCCAGCGGTGTGGTGTATGTTGCCGACAGAGATCATTTCAGTTGGAGACTTGCCGCAGCAGCTGGTATATTAACAGGCATCGGATATCTTTTAAACAAACAATCCGCAAAAGGAATTATCATAGGCAAAAGAGGATATACACTTGAGTATATGGACATGACTCCGTAATGAAAGAAAACTCGATTGATATCAAACCGGCAAACCTGATCTGGAAAAAATTTCTCCGGATTTTTACCTGGTTATTTATTTTGCAATTCGTGTATATCATTATTTGCAGATGGGTAAATCCTCCTGTAACTATCACACAAGTTGTAAATGTTTGCAGAGGAAATGGTTTTCACAGAAATATGATTAGTTATGATGAAATGGGAGACAATATCAAACTGGCTGTAATGTCTGGAGAAGATCAGTTGTTTCCTGATCACAATGGATTTGATATAAAGAGTATTAAAAAAGCGATGAAGTATAATGAGAAACATCCGCAAAAAGTAAAAGGTGCCAGCACGATAAGCCAGCAGGTTGCTAAAAATGTTTTCTTATGGCAACATGGAGGTTTTTTTAGAAAAGGACTTGAATTGTATTTTACTTTTATGATAGAAAATATCTGGAACAAAAAAAGAATTCTGCAAACCTATTTAAATGTGGCCGAGATGGGAAGAGGTATTTATGGTGTACAGGCAGCGGCTAAAATTTATTTTAATAAAGATGCAAAATCTCTCACAAGATTGGAAGCAGCACAGATTGCAGCCTGTTTACCCAATCCAAAAAAATATAGCGTTAAGCCTTTAAGTAAATATGTAATGATACGTTCCGGTAATTTATTACGCCAGATGAATAACCTGGCAACAGATCCCGATGTTCAGGAATTATTACATGGAGCGCCGAGAAATTGATCAATAATCCGGATAGCATTATTTGTTCTTTGCTCATGAACGCCACTGATTATATGAAAAGGAACTGATTGTTGAACCATTGCATCAAGATAATAATGAAATAATTTCTCTCTCCACTTTAATTCGGGGTATTCCCGCAATTCATCTACTTCCCACGGCAGATCAATATTCATTAATAAATACAAATCATATTTTCTTTCTGTAAATTGGTTTAGAATGGAAAGTGCACAATTATCAAAAACGAATTCACTCCACACTTTTATCACCTGCATATCCGTATCAATAAATAATAAATCATCCTTTGAAAGTGTAGAGGATATGGCATCTTCGCCGGCTATTTGCCCTTCTGCTATTTTTAAAAGATCTTCGTACGTATATGCCTTGCCGTTGGTCAGCAAATATTCACGTGCATATTCTTTTACCCATTGCGTTTTATAATGTAGTGCAAGTTCCTGACAAATAGCACTTTTACCTGTTGATTCAGGCCCGATAATTACGATCTTCTTTGGCATAAACCATTTTATTTTTCCAGGCAAGCAACCCTGCGATAGCCATAATTAATAAAACTAAATAATACACACTCGTAAATACATAATGTTTTACAAAATACAATGGAATAGAAGCTACGTTAGTGGCGATCCACCAATACCAGCTTTCCAGTTTTTTTTTTGCCATCAACCACATTCCCGTGAATGCCGTAGCACTTGCAAATGCATCTGCCCATGGAATAGCCCCAGGATAAAAATTTTTCTTTAATTCCACCAATGAAAAATAAATCACACAAAAACAAGTTAGAAAAAAAAGCAAATGCCCTATCCATTCTTTTTTTGATGCAACTGAAATATGCAAAACTTTTTCTTTCAGCGGATTTTTCTTCGTCCACAAATACCAACCATATATACTCATTATGGTATAATAAACATTAACACTGGCTTCTCCAATCAATCCTCCTTTAATACTGAGGTAAACATATATTATGGTATTGATCAGGCCAACAGGATATACAAGAATATGTTCTTTTTTGCTATACCAAACGCTGATAATTCCTGCAATCACGGCAATAAATTCCAGAAAACCGGTATGCCGGATATCTGATAAAAATTGTTCGATGATCTGCGGAATACTCATAAATAAATAAGCTATAAAAAAAATGGTAAGCTTTCACTTACCAAATAATTATTTAAATAAAGATAAAATTATTCTGCTTCTGCCACCACTTCTTTAACCTCAGGTATCATGCGTTTCATCATTCCTTCTATGCCTGCTTTTAAAGTAATCATAGATGAAGGGCAACCGCTGCAACTTCCCTGCAACATCAGGTTTACTTTTCCATCTTCATAACTTTTAAACTGAATGGCACCGCCGTCCATTTCAACAGCTGGCTTCACATAATTTTCTAATAATTCCTTGATGCGTTTTACCACATCATCATCATCTGCATTTACTTCATTGCTGCTTTCCTGTTTCATAGCAGCCACATCCTCTTCATTCACCACTACTTTACCTTCTTCCAGATAATCTTTCAGAAATTGTTTGATGGTTGGAATAACATCCTGCCAGTTTTCTGTTTCAGAAGATTTGGTCAACGTTACAAAGTTGCTGGCTATAAATACAGATCGTACAAATGGAAAAGTAAATAATTCCTGCGCTAATGGAGATGGTTTTGCACTGGCATCATCCGGAAAATCTATGCTTTTTCCCGGATACAATAATTTATTGGCTACAAATTTCATGGTCTCCGGATTCGGAGTCATTTCTGTATAAATACTGATTACGGGATTGCCTGTTTTAATCATAATTCCAAAATTTTATCCTTCCGGATGAGGAAGCAAAGTTATAACATCTGGTGCTGTAAGCATAAACTTGAAAGTTAAACCAACAGATATTTTCCTATTTCGAAAATAAATGCTGACTATAAAAGCTTTAGGAAAAATTTTATATTTAAAACAAACACAAGGCTATTCTACAATTCTCAATTTTGCATAATTCAGCATGATCTTTTTCTCGCCATTCAGGCTAAAAAGAATGGTAGCGATCGGGTTATGCGCAGAACCTTCTAGTTTGGTAACTTCCCCAAACCCAAATTTCTGATGTTCCACTTTATTTCCTGCTTTCAATTCAGCAAGGTCACTTGCCATAAAATTTTCTGTAGGAATATGTTCTTTAACGGACGGCCTTAATGGGGATGTAGAATAGGTTGTTTTTGCCGGTTGCCTTTCCGTTGTTGTAAAACCCCGTTGCATCCGTTGGAAGGCATTGCCGTTTGAAGAAGTGCCCCAGCCTGTATTCTGATTATTTCTTGAGGCAACACCTGCATAACTTTTATCTACATAAATCTCCGGAATTTCTTCCACAAAACGGCTTGGTTCATTTTGTTGCAATTGCCCGAAACGATAACGTGCATTGGAATAACTCAAATATAAATGTTGCCTTGCCCTGGTGATAGCAACATAAAACAAACGACGCTCTTCTTCCAGTTCTTCCCGTGTGTTGATACTCATTGCATTCGGAAAAAGTGTTTCTTCTAAACCTCCAACAAATACAACCGGAAATTCTAAACCTTTTGCTGCATGTATGGTCATCAGTTTTACAACGTCTGTATTTTCTTTATTATCATCCGCATCTGTTACTAATGCGATCTGCTGTAAGTAAGTTCCCAGGCCTTTATCTCCTACTTCTCCGTCTTCCAGGTTCATAGGCGTTTCTGTAAACTCTTTGATAGAGTTCAGCAATTCCTGCACGTTTTCATATCTGGCTAAACCTTCCGTGGTTTTATCAATGAATAATTCCTTCACCATGCCTGTACTTTTTCCTACTAAAATGGCAAGGTCATACGCATTGGTTTTCTTCAATTCACTCTGGAACATTTTTATGGTTGTAACAAAATTATCTATGCATTCCAGCGTGCCACTTTTAAATCCATACATAGAGGCATTACATAAAACATCCCACATCGACTGATTACTTTCATTGGCAAACAATACAGATTTATCCACTGTTGTTTTACCAATTCCGCGAGCAGGATAATTGATAATGCGCTTTAATGCCTCTTCATCTTTCGGGTTGACTATAATTCTTAAATAAGCTAAAAAATCCCGGATTTCTTTACGCTGATAAAAACTGATGCCACCATAAATTCGATACGCAATTCCCATTCTGCGAAGTGATTCTTCAAAGCTCCTGCTCTGAGCATTGGTACGGTATAATATGGCAAAATCTTTATTAAAAAAGTGATTACGCAATTTTAATTCCTGTACGGCATCTGCCACCATTTTCCCTTCATCATTATCTGTCATTGTTCGTACAAGGCGAATTTTTTCTCCTTCCACATTTTCAGTAAATAATTTCTTTTCTATCTGGCCTTTATTATTTCCGATTATTTCATTGGCAACATGTATGATGTTTTTAGTGCTTCTGTAATTCTGTTCCAGTTTAATAATTTTTGTATCGTCATAATCTTTTTGAAACTGCAAAATATTTTGAATGGTTGCTCCGCGAAAACTATAAATACTTTGTGCATCATCTCCTACCACACATACATTTTCATGCATAGCGCCCAGGAGTTTTATAATTTCATACTGCGCCGGATTTGTATCCTGGTACTCATCAATGAGAATGTATTTGAATTTATGCTGGTACTTACTTAATGATTCCGGAAAATTTTTCAACAGAACATACATTTTGAAAAGTAGGTCATCAAAATCCATGGCACCATTTTTAAAACAACGCTCACTGTATGCGGCATAAATCTGCCACAACATTGGTCTGTTGGCTCTGGCATCTTCCTGCTGCAACATGCCGTCATTTGCATACTCCGCAGCGCTTACCAATGCATTTTTAGCTGCGGAAATGCGATTATAAATGGTGGCTGGTTTGTACTGTTTATCATCCAGATGCAATTCATTAATTACCGTTTTTACAACACTTTTTGCATCATCTGTATCATAAATTGTAAAATTGCAGGGATAGCCAAGCTTTGGCGATTCAAATCTTAAAATCCTGGCAAAAACGCTGTGAAATGTTCCTATATATAAATTTCTTGCTTCTGAATTATGCAGATTTTTTTCAACCCTTTCTTTCATTTCCGCTGCCGCTTTGTTAGTGAAAGTAAGCGCCAGAATATTGAATGCATCTACACCATATGCCGCCATCAGGTGCGTGATTCGCGTAGTAAGTACTTTAGTTTTTCCACTTCCTGCACCGGCAATAATCATTAAAGGGCCGTCTTTATGTAAAACGGCTTGCAATTGCGGCTCATTCAATCCTTCTAAATATTTGAACATATGGCAAAGTTACGTTGCAGCATGGTGAGTGAAATTGTTGTGGGGAAATAAATATGGGTATTTCTTAAATCGTATTCTTACATTCTGTTATTAAAATTGATATTTGAAATTAACCTAATGACCCATGATATCATATTAGGAATTTATGCATGGGATTTTTAACTGCAAAATAATTTTGTACCTTACAGACTACAAATTTTTTTGATGAAACAGTTTCTCTTTGCAGTTTTTTTTATATTGGTATCTGTCAATTTTATTTCTTGTGAAAAAAAGAATGGTTTTTCAACTCCGCAGGGTGGTAATCTTCCCACTAATTATATTTTTATTACCAATAATGAGATAACTCCAACGTCATTAAGAATTGTACGCGGCGGTTCCATCACTTTTGTAAATAATGATGACAGTATCCACAGTTTCAGCAGTTATGACACTACTTTTTTAAAGACGGGTCCCATTGCACCGCATACTTCATATGTTTTTAGAACAGATACAACAGGATCTTATCCATATTATTGTGTACTGCATCCAACGGTAACAGGACTTATTATTATCGAATAAGCCATTCGCCCCACAAAATATTTTTGATCAGTTCATTTTGAAAATAATTATTACCAGCTAATTCCTTCTTAACCCTTTTCATTTTATCTATTTTATTCTGCAGACTATATTTGAATATTTAATTATCCGATATTTATTTCTGTCCGAACTAAATTTAATTCCTGCAATTTTGCGTGTAGATGTCCAGCAATAAGAAGGCAGCCATAGGATTTATTTTTATAACACTCATGATTGATATCACCGGTCTGGGACTTATCATTCCTGTATTGCCAGGACTGATACAAACGTTAACCAACGGTACTATCAGTGAAGCGTCCAAATTAGGTGGATGGTTGACCCTGACTTATGCCTTAATGCAATTTTTCTTTGCACCTGTATTAGGAGGCCTGAGTGATAAAATTGGAAGACGTCCGGTTTTATTGTTTTCTCTTTTTGGTTTTGGACTGGATTATGTGTTTCTGACATTTGCGCCCTCTATCGGGTGGTTATTTTTAGGCCGTGCCATTGCCGGAATTACAGGAGCAAGTATTACAACTGCTTCCGCCTACATTGCAGATATCAGTACGGATAAAAACAGGGCGCAGAATTTTGGTATGATCGGGGCTGCATTCGGTTTAGGATTTATTATTGGTCCTGTACTTGGCGGATTACTTGGATCTTTTGGCCCGAGGATCCCATTTATTGCAGCGGCCGGGTTAAGTTTTATAAACTGGATCTACGGCTACTTTGTATTACCAGAATCTTTACCAAAAGAACATAGAAGAAAATTTGAATGGAAACGAGCCAATCCTTTCAGTTCCTTAAAAAACCTACATAAATATCCTGCATTAGGTGGATTGATTCTATGTTTCATCCTTATATACATGGCTTCTCATGCTGTGCAAAGCAACTGGAGTTTTTTCACTATTGAAAAATTACACTGGAATCCAAAAATGATTGGAATATCATTAGGTGTTGTAGGTGTATTGGTAGCCCTTGTACAAGGCGGACTAGTTCGCGTGGTAAATCCTAAATTAGGAAATGAGAAAAGTGTGTATGCAGGATTATTATTATATACGCTTGGATTATTGTTATTTGCCTTTGCATCATCTACCTGGATGATGTTTGTATTTTTGATCCCCTATTGTCTGGGCGGCATTGCCGGACCTGCGATTCAATCTATAATTTCCGGAAATGTACCTTCCAATGAACAAGGTGAATTACAGGGTGCTTTAACCGGATTAATCAGCCTTACTTCCATTGTGGGTCCTCCGTTAATGACGGGTGTATTTTCTTTTTTTACAAAAAAAGATGCACCGATACATTTTTCAGGAGCAGCATTTTTATTGGGCTCCATTTTTATGCTGATCAGTACCATCGTGGCTTACAAGACATTACAAGCAAGAAAAGCAGCACCTAACGTTTAGTTATTTTTTATTGTGTTGTATTTTTTACACAATATAATTCAATCATTTACGCTAATACATCACGCAACATTGCTGACCGGTTTTGAGGATGGAAACACCCCTATCAGTGCTACTCCAAATTTCATCGGATCAATTAACAAGCCTGACAACTCACATGGATTTTAAAAATCTTTTGTTAGGCACTACAGGACAACGAAGAGCCCCGGTATTGGACGGGGCTTCTTCATTTAAAAAAAATTAAAGTATATAGAGAGCGGCGGCAATCTGGCAAAGAAATCCAGCAAGAAAACCCATGTAAATATCTTTTTGAGAATGGTCACTTATTATCATCCTGGCTGTACAAACTAATCCTGTTAATAAAATGGCTGCACTTATTGGCCACGACATCTGCATACTTCCGGTTCTTTCCAGAATTATCATGAAAGCAACAAGCCCACCCATTCCTATTGCATGCATACTTATCTTAAAATAGATATTTGCAATTAATCCTGCAGAAGAAGCTAAAAATATTCCAAATAAAAATGAAGTAAGTATTTCGGGATAACGTGTTTGTTGACGGAAAACGGTGAATGCCCAAAAGAAAAATATTCCACACGCCATATAAGGAATGATCCGATCTTTTTGCGTGTGCATGAAAATTGATTGGATAAACCCAACCGCTTTTAATAACAGTACACTTATGAATGGAAACGCCACCACATTTAAACCAATGATTAAAATGGTTTGCTTTTTTTGCATCCAGGAAAAGCCGGTAAATGCCGATGGATGGATGTAAACCAAAAAATAAGCTACATACAATGGAATTAATAACGGATGTAACACATACGATATCAACTTCGCAAGAATGCTAAGTGGCAATGCCGGTTTATGAACAAGATCCATGAATTATAATATTTTTCTCAGGCGTGCCACCGGAATATTTAATTGTTCGCGGTATTTGGCAACCGTTCTGCGTGCAATATTATACCCTTTTTCCTGTAGCATCTCTGTGAGCTTTTCATCGCTGTAAGGATGTTTCTTGCTTTCTTCTTCAATAAGTCCTGTAAGTATCTTTTTTACTTCACGTGTACTTACTTCTTCGCCACTATCTGTTTGTAAACTTTCGCTGAAGAAAAACTTTAAACGATACGTTCCAAATTCCGTTTGAACAAATTTGCTGTTTGCGACACGGCTTACCGTTGAAATATCGAGATTTGTTCTTTCCGCAATGTCTTTTAAGATCATTGGACGCAAATCCGTTTCATCACCTGTTAAAAAGAAATCGTGCTGGTAATTCATGATGGCTTCCATCGTATTCATTAACGTATTCTGACGTTGTTTAATGGCATCAATAAACCACTTAGCCGAATCAATTTTTTGTTTAATGAATAACACGGCCTCTTTTTGGCGTTTATCTTTTTTAGTTCCTTTATCATAATCTTTCAGCATATCGCGGTAACCTTCACTTATACGAAGATCCGGCGCATTTTTACTGTTAAGCGTGAGTTCTAATTTTCCACTACTATTTACAATAAAGAAATCGGGGATCACATAATTTTCACCTTTATTCTGATCACCAACATTACCTCCGGGCTTCGGATTTAATTTTACAATTTGTGAAATAATATCGCGAAGTTGTTCATCGGAAAGATCAAGACCACGTTGAATTTTTTCATAATGTTTCTTGGTAAATTCATCAAAATATTTATCAATGACTTTGATAGCGATGTCTACATTTTCACGCTGATCTCTTTTACGAGCCAATTGCAGTAACAAACATTCCTGGAGATTTCTGGCGCCAACTCCGGGAGGGTCGAAATGTTGAATCTGATGAATAATATCTGCAATTTCATCTTCATTGGTATCTACATTCTGGCGAAAGGCCAGATCATCAATAATAGATGAAACTTCTCTGCGCAAGTAACCATCATCATCTAAACTTCCAACTATCTGTTCAGCAATTTTTTGTTGATGCGGTGACAGTTTTAATAATCCCAATTGTTGCAACATCATTTCATTGAAACTGGTTTCTACCTTATGAGGTATGACGCGGTTGTCGTCTATCTCCGGATAATTATCATCCCGTAATTTGTAATCACCAATATCATCATCCCCTTCATGTACATAATCACTGATATCAAAATTTTCATAATCTTCTGTACTCCCGTCCTTTTCAAATTCTTCGTTATCTTCTGCGAATTCATCTTTATTGTCATATTCATCTTCATGCCCTTCATCTACCTGCTCTAATGCCGGATTCTCTTCCATTTCTTCTTTTATCCTTTCATCCAGGATTGCAGTAGGAACCTGCAACAATTTCATTAACTGTATCTGTTGCGGAGATAGTTTCTGAAGAAGTTTCTGTTGTAGACTTTGGTGTAATGCCATAACGTAAATTTTTGGCCGGTAATCCGGAATTCAATGGTAAATTTACAAAGTGGAATGTCTAAAACATCATAACTCAGCATTTATTTTTACAATTTGCATGATTTTTGCTACATTAAGTTCAAATGCTCAATTTTTCAGGGATAGTATTACCCTGAAACCTCATTCTACAAAGGATTACAAGCGTTTTTCCATCTCTACTAAACAGGCTTTTACTCCTCTCATACCCGGGAATTTTTATACAGAAAACATGGGATATATGTGTAAGCAGGAAAAATATTTTGAAAAATTTTCAAAAATTCCATTTCGCTTTAGATTGGGAAGTGTAAATAGCAATGACAGATTAGAGGGAAAGAGAATTCCAATCACAACACTTCCTTAATTCGTACGAACAAAGGATATTTTAAGGGAAGTTAATCATCAGAACCCCGGATTTTATCCAATAATTTATTAAGTGCTTTAATTTCTGTCTCATTTAAATTTTGAAAGATGCCATCCATTTCCGGCTCAAACTTATCAAGGTTTGCCAATAGCTTTTTGCCTTTATCTGAGATGGAAATATCTACGAGACGTTTATCTTCCGGACAAACATTTTTTTTCACAAGTCCTTTAATAACCAGCCGATCCACAATTCTGCTGGTATCGCTCATTTTATCCAGCATCCTTTGCCTGATCTGCAAAGTGGAAATTGGTTTCCCAGCTCCTCTTAAGATTCTGAGAATATTAAATTGCTGAGCGGTGATATCCTCTTTATCGAAAACGTGTTTCACTCTTTCCGTCATCCAATTATAAGTAAAAATCAGGTTGATGATTCCTCTCTGATAATTGTTACGGAATTTCGCTTGATTGATATCTTTTTCTAAACTCATAGTACAACTTCTGGTACAAAAAATAAAAAGTCTGCCAGAATAGAGGCAGACTTTAATGAATGTAGCTATTAATTATTATAATAGAATTTTTCTTCTACGATTTTACCATCTTTCCAACGCTGTACAGAAATCTGTTTGTAATTACGATCACCATAATCTTTGTGTGTATAATCAAACCACCACTCAATTACGGCAATACCATCGCTGATAATGGTATTTAAAACCTTTGCCCCGCGAAATGCAGTTAATCCACCAACAAATGCCTCTTCATAAGTACGATTTTCATCTTTCCCTTTACGAACAGGGTAATCATTGTCTTGCATGACCACATCATCCGCATAAAATTTTTCAAAAGCATCCATGATTTTTCCTTCGAGGATCATATTATTTAATTCCTCTACTGATTTTGTTACGTCTTGCATAATATTTGTTTTATGCAAACTTAATGTTTAAACATCAAATATTTATTTTTAATTTGAACTATTAACATTATCATGATCCTGATACAATGAATCTGTAAATTCGTTCATATATATTTTAACCATGATCAGAAAATAACTTACCAGCAAAGGCCCGAAGATCAGGCCCATAAATCCAAAGAGTCCGAGGCCAATTATAACTCCCAAAACAGTCACCATCGGATGTACATTGCCCAGCCTTTTCATTAAACCCAGCCTTGTTATATAATCTACATTCCCTGTTACTACCACGCTGTAAATAGCAAGCCCGGTGGCCAGCAGATGATGTCCGGAAGTGTACATATAAATAACTAAGGGTATCCAGATGATCATGGTGCCAACTATTGGGAAAAAAGCAAACACACCAGTTACAAAACCCCAGAGTGCCCAATCATCTACACCAAAAATCCAATAACCCAAAGCAGCAAATATTCCTTGCACAATGGATATGATCGGAATACCAATAGCATTGGCGCGAATCATCACTTTTGTTTCTTTTGATAGTTTATCTACATTACCCGGTTTGAAAGGAATGAAACCAACCAGGTATCTTTCAATGGCTTTTCCATTCACCAGCAAATAATATAACAGAAAGAAAAGCATGATCAGATTGGTAAGCACATTTGCGGAACTGTTTAAAATTTTCGGCACAAATGAAGTAATCTTTTGAGAAAGAGACCGGGCGCTGTCTTCTGTTAATATTTTGAAACCGGTTTTCGCAGTAATTTTATCTGAGAAAATTTTTAAAGTTTCGATAATCTTTTCCTGGTTATTGATCAGCGCATTGATCTTTGGTGAGATCATTTGTATGGAAAAATAAATGGGAAGTGCAATAATAATCAGGTACGCCAAAATAAATAAGAAGGCTGTCCATCCTTTCTTCCATTTCTTTTTAAAAATCAATCTGAAATATAAATTCCTGCTTAAAATATACAAAGTGATACCTCCCAGCAATCCCGGAAGAAATACATATAATTGCAAAATCATCAGGTATGCGAGGAGAATGATTAATGATAACAGCAATACCTGACGTACCCGTTCATTAAATAATTTTTGTGCATCCATATTATAAATTATTTCCAAACAGAAACACCTTCACTGCAATTAGAACAGATATCAATATTTTGTCTGCTTTTAATTAAATTGTAACGAAATTGTTTATAATTATCGTTGTTCCATACTTCTTTGAAAGTTTGCGTTTTCAAATTACCCAGGCGATGCGTTGCGTCTTTATCAAAACAACAGGGAACCACAAGGCCATCAAATGTAATTACGTTCGCATGCCATAATTTCCAACAATGGTTGGCAAGTTTATTCTTTGCAACATACGTACCATCTGTTTGTCTTTGGTACCGGCTGTATTTATTATTATCAGGAATTAATTTATTAGGATCATTAACATAATCATACACCTGCGCTGTTTTAAATCTTACTTCATCCACACCAATTTCTTTTGCCAGTTTTTTCACATCTTCGATCTGATGTTCATTCGGCTTAACCACTAAAAACTGAAAAAAAACAAATGGCTTTTGGCTTTTCAATTCTTTTTTCCATTTTACAATGTTTCGTGCACCTTCTAAAACTTTTTCCAGGTTTCCGCCTATCCGGTAACTGCTGTACACATCTTGTGTTGTTCCATCAATAGAAATGATCAATCGGTCCAAACCACTTTCAACCGTTTTTTTAGCAACCTCGTCTGTTAAATAATGTGCGTTAGTGGAAGTAGCTGTGTAAATTTTTTTTGAAGATGCATAGGATACCATGTCTAAAAAACTTTTATTCAAATATGGTTCTCCCTGGAAATAAAAAGTGAGGTACAATAATTCTGCATGAATATCATCAATTGTTTTTCGGAAAAAATCTTTTTCCAGCATTCCGGTATCTCGTGAAAAAGCCCGCAATCCACTCGGACATTCCGGGCAACGAAGATTACAACTGGTAGTAGGTTCAAATGAAATAGCTACAGGCATTCCCCATTGAACAGGTTTATTAAAAATGCGACTGATATAAAAACTCGACAATACTTTTACGCCATTCCAAACCCGAAGCGGAGTGAGTTTTTTGAAAAGATTAGAGGTATCATTCCAGTTGAAAGAAGGCATCATGCAAAGATAATCTACTACAGTCAACTATAGGCCAGCCAAAGTTTCTGTTTCTGCATCACGGGTTTCTAAAAGGCTATCAAAAAACACCAAAGTTCCTTTTAAATATTGATTATAATTATGATAGATCACATTAAGTGTGATGAAATTCATTACATAAGCCAAAGTTTCTGCGGGAAGATATTTTTTAATATCCCAAAAAGTTGGATTTACCTTTCTTGTTTTTTCCATTGCATTCCACACATTTCCAACGCCCCAATTATAACTTGCCGCAATGAGCAACCAATTATTATTTAAATTTTTGCATCTGTCTTTTAAATAGCGTGCCGCTGCTGACGTAGATTTCAAAAAATGTGTTCTTTCATCAACAATTTTCTTTTTGGAAAATTTATTTTCTGCAAGCGATTTTTTGAAATTTTTGGATTTGCATTTTAAGATTCTTTCATGCCTTGCAATTTTTAATCCGTATTCTTTTGCCACCGGATCCATAAACTGCCAGAATCCAACTGCACCTGCTCTTGAAACTGCCTTTGGTTCAAATGCACTTTCCAAAGCCATCAGCACCCAAAATTCTTCAGGAACACCTTGTTTTTTCAATAATGCAGAAACCTTTGGAAAATATTTCCTGCCTTTATTGAACATCTTTATGATATAGTTTCTTCTTAACTCAGAAAACCTCGCCACATAATCAATTGCGTTCTCTTCATTGCCCAGCAGAACATTTGGAAATTGATAGTTTGCACAAATCATTTGAGGCATTTGCATTTCTTCTTTACAGGTATCACTCATTCCCGCCAAAGATGCGTTAATGTAGAATATTGATAGTATTAGCAAACATAATTTCATGTACTATTGTTATTATTACAGAATGAAATCAACTAGCCGAATTAATTCAGCAAAACATATTGGTTAACGCAGATAGTTTCAATTTATTGCTAACCTGTTCAAATACATACTATGCGCATTGTTTTTCTATTAATCCTATTTTTAAATTATACAGCCTTCTCGCAAGTGCAGGAAATAAAATCCTCTGAAGAAATTTCAGAAATAGAAAGATCTGCACATGCTGCTTATTTTTTAAACGGATCAAGAACGATTGCCTCTCAAAATTTCAACATTCATTATATGCGATGCATTTGGGAGGTTGATCCTGCTATCCGTTACATCAGCGGGTCTGTAACTATGTATTTTACAATGACGGAGAATGCCACATCAGTAACATTGGATTTAAAATCTCCTTTAATTGCAGATAGTATTACACAGCAAAATTCACAGTTATCCTTTTCACAACCGTTAGATGCATTACTTATTAATTTTCCAACTTCTATTCCTGCAGGAACCGTTGATTCATTTACTATTTATTATCATGGCATTCCACCCAATACAGGTTTCGGAAGCTTCGTTAACTCAACGCATGCTGGTGTTCCGGTAATGTGGACATTAAGTGAACCTTATGGTGCACGGGATTGGTTTCCCTGTAAAAACGGGCTTGATGATAAAGCAGATTCAATAGATATATATATAATTCACCCTTCCCTTTATAAAGCGGCAAGTAATGGTTTATTAGAATATGAAAAACCTTTTGAAGCAACCAGAACCATCACTTATTGGAAACACAGATATCCGATAGCTACTTACCTGGTTTGTTTTGCCGTGACTAATTACGAAATATTCGGCAATACGGTACAGTTGTTAAACCGGCAAATGCCAATGATTACTTATTGTTATCCGGAAAACAGAACATTGTTTGAAAATAATATTCCTTCGGTTTTGGATGCATTGCAATTATTTGATAGAACATTTGGAGAATATCCATTTAAAAAAGAAAAGTACGGACATGTACAATTTGGTTGGGGCGGTGGCATGGAACATCAGACATCTACATTTATTGTTTCCCCGAATGAAAGCCTGATGGCACATGAACTAGGCCACCAATGGTTTGGCGATAAGATTACCTGTGGCAGTTGGAAAGATATTTGGCTGAATGAAGGCTTTGCTACACATCTGGCTTCATTTTATATAGAGAAAAAATATCCGGCCAATATTCTCACAAACAGAAATGCAGTTTTAAATAATATTACTTCACAGCCCGGAGGTTCCGTAAAAGTGAATGATACAACAAACGTAAGCAGAATTTTCAGTGGAAGATTATCATATAACAAGGGCTCATATTTAATTTATATGCTGCGATTGAAATTAGGTGATGCTGCATTTTTCAGAGGTATTAGCAAATACCAGTCTGACCCGGCATTAAAGTATAATTTTGCAACGACCAATGACCTTAAAAGAAACTTAGAAGAGGAAAGCGGGATTTCATTAACGCAGTTTTTTCGTCAATGGTATGAAGGTGAAGGATATCCATCGTATACAATCCAATGGAATTCATTTGGCAGCAGCCGTGTAAAAATAAAAGTAAATCAAACCACCTCGCATCCATCCGTTTCATTTTTTGAAATGCCTGTTCCATTACTTTTTAAAAATACTACACAACAAAAAACTGTTTTTGTAAATAACAACTTTAACGGTGAGGTTTTTGTTGAAAATATTGGATTTATACCTGACACAGTATTAGTAGATCCGGAACTTTGGATGATCAGTAAAAATAACACCTCACAAAAACTACCCGCAGAACCGGGCATTGCCGCAATAAGTATCTTTCCAAATCCATTAATGGACCCGGTAAGAATTTTAATTCAGGATATGAATGCCTACTCTGCAAAATTGATTATGTATAATGCAGCAGGGCAAATGATTATCAATAAAAATATTTTATTGATCAATGGATATGCTGAATATATTCTTCCTGTTCAAACCCTCGCTAAAGGAATGTATCATATCAGCATTGAAAGCGGAACTTTCCGATATGCAAAACAATTTATTCGTTGAGGATTTATGGCTAACACGAGAAAGAAAGGGAAGAAAAATAATATATGGAAACCCGTCATTGTAACTGTTATTTCTCTCATCATCCTTTCAATATTATTTTATTATACAAAAATTTATAAAGAACCTTCATTTGCGCATTATTCAGATTTTGGAATTGATCTTCCTGTTAATTATAACATTCACGGTATTGATGTGAGCAGGTATCAGGGAAGAATTTCATGGAATCTTGTAAAAGAAATGCAGGCAAATGAAATTAAGATCGGGTTCGCTTTTATAAAAGCAACTGAAGGCATCAGCAATGCGGATCCTGAATTTAATCGCAACTGGAAAGAAGCAAAACGTGCGGGAATAATCAGAGGTGCTTATCATTTTTTTATTCCATCAAAAAGCGGGAAAAGCCAGGCCGAACAATTTATTAAGAAAGTTAAGATAAGCCAATCAGATCTTCCACCTGTATTAGATGTGGAAGGCAATTATGGCTCCTCGGTAGCAACCGTTCAAAAAAATGTCGCGGAATGGTTAAGTAATATTGAATTGTATTATCAGGTAAAACCTATTATTTATACAAACATTGATTTTTACAGTATCTATCTTACAGGAGCTTTTGATGATTATCCTTTATGGATTGCTCATTATAAAGTGAAAGACCAACCAAGAATAGAAAGATCCTGGTCGTTCTGGCAACACAATGAAAAAGGAAGAGTAAATGGAATTGATAATTATGTAGACTTCAACGTTTTTAACGGAGATAGCACAGCATTTTTTAATTTTCTGAACAGATAAATTTTATGGATAGAGATAGTGACCCAAAGTTGTTTCTGATATTGATCGTACAAACGATATCCACCGTTTTGATTTGGATGATGATCAATGTGCTTATAGGGATATATTATAACCTTGGTTTTTTTGAAGGATCACCAAACTGGAAAAATATTGTTTACTATATATGCTTTCTTACATCATTATTTTTTTTGATAAAGTATATCAGAAAAAAATGGCAAATATAATTAACTGCTGTGGTCCATAACAATCACCCAACTTTTTTTAATTTTTTTAAATAACAAAGTGAAATGTCCAGTAAGGTCTCCCTTATTTTCTGATCTTTTCAAATGCCATTTACCGATTACATGATAATATAATACAGACAATCGTTTTACCTCTATTAAATCAAAATTTAAAATTCCCATTGACTCTTTATCCGGATAGCTTTTTTGATAATTATCCAAAGTCGATTTCCACCCATAGGTAATCCCTTTTTTACCAATAAACTTTAAAGAATCATTGTTCCAATATACAACCATGAATGTATTAAGATCACCTTTATTCCATGCATCCATTTGAATTTGCAAAGCATTTCGTATCTGTTGTTCATCAGAAATTTTTTGTGCATTTACATTTTGCAAAAAAAACAGACTAACATAAAGAAAAAATAATTTCATGTTATAGATTGAAACTTTAAGGTAATTAAAATTTCAATGCTGATGATGCGCCGAACTACATTTACTTCTTGTGCACAATCTGTAATTGATCATATGTGCACTGATGATACAAATAACGGCGATAAATAAAAATGTATATTCCGTTTGTGTAAATTGTTTGATAAGCAGGAAAAAAGCTCCAACAGAAAAAACAATTATCGGCAACATTTGGTGATGATGTTTTTTATAACCGTGAGACAAAGAATAAATTCCTACCATAATAGCGATGGCAATCATGAGCCATTCAAAAAAAACATTATGAATAATATTAATTCCAAATAAAGGAAAGCTGGATAATATCAGAGGAAGAATGGCACAATGGATAGCACAAATAATTGATGTGGCGATTCCTAATCCATCCCAATTGACTTTCATCTTCATTATTCTGTAAAGATAATTAATTTGCAATACTGTTGCAAATGTTTTTGAATCCTTCCAATTAAGCCGGGTTTGATTGTACCTTTGCGAAATACTACTCTTTATGAAGCAGAAATTGCTCATCTATATTGGTTTCTTTGTTTTACTGGTAAGCATTTTTCTTTTTTTTGTTTTCAGGGATTATGATTTTTCCAAATCAAAATTGTCGGTCATCAATCCGTATGTGCCTGATTTTTCATTTATCAATTACGATGGAAAACAGTTCAATAATAATTCTGTAGAAGATAAAGTTTATGTGGCTGAATATTTCTTTACTACGTGCAAAGGAATTTGTCCGAAAATGAATGCCAATATGAGACGCATATTTAATCAATACAAAGATGAGCCGGGCTTTGCCATAGTATCTCATACCTGCCAGCCGGAAGTTGACAGTATTCCTTTGCTAAAAGATTACGCCAATACCATGATCAATGGTAAATTAAATTATAATAATGGAAGTTATTCTGTTACCTCAATAAAAGACAAAGCATTATTAGTTCCCACAACAAACTGGTTTTTTGTTACAGGGGATAAAACTTCATTATATAAAATGGCACGTCAGGGATATATGATTGATAACGGCAACCCGGATACGTTGCAAAATATTAAAGACCAGTTCATTCATACACAATTCTTTGCATTAGTGGATAAAAACAGAAGAGTACGGGGCATTTATGACGGGCTGAAAGAAAATGAAATTGAAAAGCTGTTGACAGATATCGATGAATTATTAAAAGAGAAAATCAGCACCAAAAGATTCATGAACGGATTTGGAAATAATCCTAATTAATAAAACATGAGCGACAATCTAGACATATTAAAAAAGAATGGACTAAGCGTTACCGAAGGCAGAAAAAAAATACTTGATCTATTTTTAGATAATGAAGGTGCGCTTGCACATGCGGATATTGAAAAACAAACGGATGCTGCTTTTGACAGAGTAACTGTTTACAGAACATTGCAAACTTTTGTT
>JBKJSZ010000209.1:0-5018 GCA_046593675.1 Ferruginibacter sp. | reverse complement strand
AAATCTGTATATTTTATTCATATCATTTTTTTAAATACTTAAGTTGTTTCATTTTGCTTCCGACAATACTTTTCAAACTTTTATATTTCTAAAATTATCCGCATAAAAAAAGCTTCCCGAAAGAAGCTTTTTGAAATTATAATAAATTTTATTTATTGAGTATTTTAAATTCCACTCTCCTGTTTAGCTGACGACCTTCTGCCGTATTATTAGATGATACCGGCATTGTTTCACCATATCCTTTTGGTACAATTCTATTGACAGGAATGCCGGCAAAAATGAAATACTGCGACACGGCATACGCTCTGTCCTGTGATAATAATATATTAGATTTTGGTGATCCAACATTATCTGTATGAGCAGATAACTCAATTTTTACAGAAGGATTTTGCTTCATAAATTTAATAACCTGTTGTATCTGGTTGAAGGAAACTGCCCGTAAAATGGGTTTGTTATAATCAAACAGAACTCCACTCATTTTTATAATATCGCCTTCACTCACAATTTCATTGTCCAGATCAATATCCTCTAAATTTTTACGTACAATTTTAGAAGAATCGACAGTTTGCATTTGTTTTACATAAAAAACCGGGTTCATATAAACATCCCGGTAAATTTCCTTGAACGGGCCAACTGTGCTTAAGTCCAGCGTATCTGTCATTGGCATAAATTCATTGGAACCAACACGTAAAGTATATTTACTTCCGTAAGGCAATACCATTTTGTATTTTCCATCTACCGGCGTTGCCGTTACGCTTCTCTCTTTATTACCGCCCACTGCATCATAAAAAACATCAACGGTGATAGGCTCCATATTTGCAGCGTTGATCATTTTTCCATAAATAATCACAACAGGTTTTGGCATAATGGATTCATCCAGCTTAATACGAACGAGGTCTGTTTCCCCGATAGAATTTTGGGAACTTGCGAGATAAGCATATTCTCCTTTTGCATCCATGGTGAAATAGGCATCCCATTTTGCAGAATTTATTGGACTTGGAAGATTCACAGGTTCACTCCATTTTTTCCATGTTGAATCCAGTCGTTTCGTCATCCAAATATCATGCTTTCCCTGTCCGCCCGGTTTATCTGAAGAAAAGTAAAGAGTAATACCATCGGCCGCTAAAAAAGGAGATATTTCATCAAAGTCTTCCAGGTTAACAGTAGTTCCTATACTTTCCGGTTGTGTCCATTCATTACCAACAGTAAGATGGCTCACATAAATATCATTGATCTCACTATTTTCTTCTTCAGAAAAATAGAGTAACATAGTTGTTCCGTCCTGTCCCATACAGGCACCGGCGTATTTTCCTTTCGACATCTGATCATAACCGCGAATTTTTAAACGCTCCGGTTGCGACCAGCTATTATTTATTTTATGGCTCACGGAAATACCACGACCCATATATTTTCCATCTTTATACGCACCGCGGATTAAAATTTTATTTCCGTCTGGTGATATCCAATATACGGCATTCTGAAGTTGGGAATTGATGACCGCTTCTTCCTGTTTCGCCTGCGACCATACGCCGTTGCTGTCTAAATTTGAAAACCATACGTCTTGCGCATCGCTTTTATTTTGATCGTATCTGGTGTTTTTAGGATTTCCTTCTACAACAAAATACATAAGCTTTCCGTCAGCAGAAATGGTTGGCCGTATCTCGGAATATTTGGAATTTACGGTAGGCCCGAGTGATTCAAGCGTTGGTGCAATTGTTTGTCCGGAGACGGCAAACGATAACAGCAAGCCGAGTGAATAAAAGGCAATTTTCTTCATGTGGGAATGTAAGGTTTGGTTTACCAATAATTGAATTTTTTATAAAACCTGGTTCCGGTAGGTGTATTTTTCTTATGAGTAAGAATCAAGGCCACCTCTGTACGCTTAGCCGTGTAGGCGTTAAAGCGTTCAGGATTTATAGGAAATTCATAACTGAAACGTAGATTGGCTATGAGCCCGAGGCTCAGATTAGCATAAGGCATCACCGTTCTGAATGAACGGGTATATAATCCAAAATTCAGATTGTAACGTGACAATGGTTCGGTCTTGTAAAATTCCAGACCAGCCCAAACAGATTCGATCAACAGACTATCGCCATTTAAGCGCCTGCTTTTATAATACAATCCTTCTCCCCAATACATATTCTTTTGAACGATTCCCCATTTGTCATTGAACTTTATTCTTAATACGGAATGCGCTGTAACCCTGTGCCGCAATTTTGTTTCATCATCCAGTGCCAGCACATCATTCTGCGGATAAAATAAATGATACATGGATAATCCTAACTCAAGGCTTACCTGTTCGGTGATCAAACCATAATATCCGCCAATATTAAAATCTGCATACGATTTTGATGAAACCCTTGGTCCGGAATTAGAAAGGTTTTTAGGATACCTGAAACTTCCACCGCTTATTTCTTTATCAAAAGGATCAATTTTATTTTCATTCAATGTTCCTTTAGCATAAGTAGCCTGCACACCTAATCCAAAAAATTTATTTCTTTTAATATAGAAATGACGGGCAATGGTTCCGGAAAAAAAATCTCCGCTTAATTTATCATCTTTATCTCCGAAGCGATAAAAATGTACACCTGCCGCCCAATAACCGGTACTTCTTCTTTCTTCCGTTTCATCTTTCGCTTCTCTTTTTACTCTTTTACCTGAAGAATCCAATGTACCCGGGAATGCTGTTTTTTCATCTCCTAAATTTCTGTATTTACCAAATTTATAATCCAGAAAAACGGCTGAATGAGAAACTTCTGCAAATTCAGTTTTTTGCCAACTCATTAAAGCTCCTCCACGGAATACACCGTCAAATCTTCCACTGAGAGATGGATTGAACTGTAAAGGTGCACTTCCTAACTGGGAAAACCGGGAATTTTGAGCAATGACTGCATTAGAAACAAATAATAAAATTACGATCAGTAATTTCTGAGATCTCATAATGGTTATTTAAAACTTTCGAATTGATTTTGGTAAGCGAACCCGTTGTTAGACAATAAATCATTTACACTAACCACCTGTTCATCAGCGGAAGGTACGTATTTATATTCAGGTAAGAGATCTTTGATCGTTTTTTTGAAAATGCAAGGATCGTAAAAATTTTTTAATGACTGAAACTCCTTTACAATTTTTTCGGCTTCTTTAAAATCATGTTGGGCTTCCGCTGATATCATAATTTTCTCATTATAAGTTACTTTCATTTTTTCAGAATCCAGGAAAAGATCTTCATATAATTTTTCCCCGGGACGTTCTCCTACAAACTGAATATTAATATCCACATCCGGAATAAATCCTGCAAGGCGAATCATATTCCTGGCCAGATCCACAATTTTAATAGGCTGTCCCATATCAAAAACGAAAACTTCTCCGCCTTCCGCCATAATGGATGCTTCTAATACCAATTGACAAGCTTCCGGAATGGTCATAAAATACCGTGTCATATCCGGATGAGTTACTGTAACCGGACCACCTTGTTCAATTTGCTTTTTGAATAAAGGAACTACAGAGCCATTGGATCCTAATACATTTCCAAAACGTGTAATTGCAAATCGGGTGAAAGATTTTTTTGAAGAATAGGATTGAACGATGATTTCCGCCAGCCTTTTGGTAGCACCCATTACGCTCGTAGGATTGACTGCTTTATCAGAAGAAATGAAAACAAATTTCTCTGCTTTAAATAAAACTGACAGTTTCACAATTTCCCATGTTCCTATGATATTAGTCTGAACTGCCTGCCATGGAAATTGTTCCATCAAAGGAACATGTTTATAAGCAGCAGCGTGGTATACGAAGTGCGGATTAAATTCCTGAAACACATCGAACATCATTTGATCATCGCGAATATCGGCGAGAATAAATTTATACTTTATGTTAGAAAAATTCCGATTCAATTCCTGCTGAAGGTCATACAAGGCGCTTTCAGAAAAATCCACACATATGATTAGCGCCGCTTCATGCTTACTTAATTTTCTAACGATCTCACTTCCGATGGAACCCGCGGCGCCTGTAACCAGACACGTTTTTTGTTTCAGGTTTTCTGCAACATGTTCATCAAATAAACTGATCGCTTCGCGGTTCATCAGATCATTGATATCTAAAGAAGCCAATTTATCCATGTTGAAGGAAGAAAATAAAGACTTATAACTGGAGATTTCCCGCACTCGCACATTCAGCTCCAACGTGTTTTCCAAAAATGCAGCTTTGCCTTTTGGTGTTAGGGCTTTATTCGCAATGATTACATCTGTCACCTCATGTTTGGTTATGAATTCGCGCAGATCTTTTCCTGCATCCCAAACTCTTATGCCCTCAATAAATCTTCCAATCTTATTTTTATCATCATCTAAAAAGCCAATGATTTTATAATCATGATCGGGTGTATTGTAAATAGATTTTTTTAGAAACACACCTAATTCACCAGCGCCATAAATTAATAGACGCTTTTGTGATCCAATATTATTTCCTTTCCGATAATGGAAATAAAGATAACTGATGATCAAACGGCTTCCGATAATATAAATAGACGTGATGAAAAAGCTGATCACAAATATTTCAATATTCAAACGGAATTTTGCCGGGAAAAAATAACCTGCAATAATGCTTACCACATGTATCAATAATAAAATTCCGATAAGATTCAGGTGATCGTGGCTATTAAAAAAACGTATAACTTTTTTATAGATTTTAAATCCTGCCCAGGCAATAATAGCAATACTCAAATGAATGAGTACCCGATAAATAATGGTATGCAAAGGAATTTCAGCAATAGAAAATAAACGGAAGTTTACCATTACCGCTGTTAAAAGGCCAAAGAGAATCAGTATCTGATCTCCAATGAGAACCAATTCAGAAGGCCGGAGAAAATGCTTCTTATTGAATTTCATTTAGTGTGTTTTTAAAATGTGTTACCACTCTTTCAAAAGATTCGTTCGATAGGTTAGATCCACTGGGCAAACAAAGTCCGGTTTCAAATAAATTATCTGAAACGCCGTTGTTATACATAGTGCATTCACAGAAAACAG
>JBKJSZ010000186.1:0-5066 GCA_046593675.1 Ferruginibacter sp. | reverse complement strand
GTTGGTTGTGTTCTTCTTCAATATGCGCAATCGTTCTGTTTAAATTTTGTATAGATGTATCCGCAACGGCCACTTTTTTTTCTGCTTCAAACTGGTGGCGTTGTATAGTTTGATTTTGGTGTCGCAACTGATCAATGTTCACACGGTTTGCATCAAATACAAGTCTTTTTTGTTCCACCTGTGATTTTAATGCCGCAACATTTTCGTCGAGTGAAATCAACTTTTGCTCTTCATCCGCAATTTGAGAAGTGGTGAAAGAAATACTTTCATTCAGACCTGATAATTGTCCTCCAGCTTTTTCTAAAAATGAATCCAGATTTGTTTTTCGTTCTTTCAGATGTTGTAAACGCTGGATAGCAAGATTCTTCTCATTTTCTTTTCCCCGCACTTTATCCAGTAAATCATTATATGCATGTTGCATTTGCTGCAATGCTTTTTCCTTTTCAATGAATTCCAGTTTTTCTTTTTCCAGACCTGCTTCCTCCGTTGCAATTGCTGCTTCCAGTTCCATCCTCTTATCTACTTCCTGTTTCTGTTGATCGTTCAGATCCCGGTAAGTAATATTAAAACCTTCCAGTGCCGCTTTTGCAAGTTCTATACTGATCTCTTTATATTCGGATTTTATTTCAAAATATTTTTCTGCTTTTTTTGCCAGGCTCTCTAAAGTTTTTAATTGATTATTGATCTCAAAAAGTAAATCTTCAATCCTGGCAAGATCTTGTTCTGTGGCATCTAATTTTAATTTCGCTTCTTTTTTTCTTGTTTTATAAATGGTAATTCCTGCAGCCTGTTCCAGCATTTTTCGCCTGCTGTTTTCTTTATCTTTTATAATATCATCTACCATTCCCAATTCAATAATTGCATAACTGTCTGTACTGATTCCCGTATCCATAAAAAGATTATGGATATCTTTTAACCGGCAGGCCACATCATTTAAACGATATTCACTCTCCCCGCTTTTATAATATTTGCGCGTGATGGTAACCGTATTAAATTCTGTTGGAAGAAGATTTTTTGTATTTTCAAATGTGAGGCTTACTTCAGCGAGTCCACTGGCACTTCTGTTTTTACTTCCGTTGAAAACAAGGCTTTCCAGATTTTCACTCCTAAGGTTGCTGATTTTATGTTCACCAATAACCCAACGGATACTATCTATAATATTACTTTTACCACAACCATTTGGCCCGATCACGCCAGTAATTCCTTCATCAAAGTTCAACACTGTTTTATCAGCAAAACTTTTGAATCCTTTTATTTCTAAACTCTTTAAGCGCACGTTCTTGGTTTTAGGTTCAGTTATTGATATTAATAAATAAACTCATTTCTGAGTCTTAAATTATCTGTAAATATACCTTATTTAAAGGGTGCTTACTTAGCCTGGCAGATGCATTAAGCTGTAATTATGCACAGATTTTTCACAAAGCGATTCAAGAATTATCAATAAACCGATTATGATTTTTTTTATTTGCATTTAATAACCAAATTACTCTCAAAACAGAATTATGAAAATTGTGATAATAAGTTCCAGTGTAAGGAAGGGAAGGAAAAGTGACCGCGTTGCCCAATATTTCAAAAATTATATCAAAGAACATTCCCTGGCGGAAACAGAACTGATAGATCTGATGGAATGCCGGTTTCCTATTTTTGAAGAAAGATTAAGACTAATAGAAAATCCTACTCCGGAAATGCAACAATTTGCAGAAACAATTATGAAAGCAGATGGAATTATTATGGTTACACCTGAGTATAATGGTGGCTATCCGGCCAGCCTCAAAAACGCCATAGATCTATTATATACAGAGTGGCAAAATAAACCGGTAGCCATTGCCACCGTTTCCGCAGGTCCATTTGCAGGAACACAGGTAATGCAGCAACTGCAATTTGTTCTTTGGAAAATGGGTGTTTGGGTGGTTCCGGCCATGTATTCTGTACCGCTTGTTGAAAAAAGTTTTAATGAAGAGGGTGTTCCTTACAATAAAGAAACGCAGGATACACTTACAGCTGTTTTTCTCAAGAAAATGGTATGGCATATGGAAGCGAATGGAAAAATGAAAGCATAAAAAAGAGGCATAACGCCTCTTATTTTTATCTGATATAAAAATTATTAATTAATTGTCGCAGATTTTTTTTGATATTCAGCAGATTTTTTTGCATCTCCTTTTGCAGCATAAATATCTCCCATATTTCCCAGTAAACTACGGTAATTAGCTTTTTGAATTGATTTTAAAGAAGGTTGGTTAGCATACCATTTTTCTGCCTGTAATGCATACATTAAATATTCGTCCATTACTTTTAAAGAAGCGGCATTAAAATCTTTTTTCTTTTTAATATCCTCAGGCTTTGTTCCTTTCACCATACTCGCTTCTGTAGCATAATCTGCTGAAACATTAAATAAATGATTAGCCAGTAAATTAACGGCATCATTTTCTTTATCTAAAGGAATAATTCTTTTTATAAGTTCCGTAAGTTTTGTACGGCTTGCATTGGTTGGTGTTTTAGCATTCTTGCCATACATGTCATTAAATAATTCCACCGAATAATTATATCCAACATAGAAATCATTTGGATATTTATTTATCATTTCTTCATACTTGGCTATCATAGCCTGCCTGTCTCCATTTTTACCAGCCATTTTTATTTCCATATCATTCCAGTAAGTAACAGTAGGAAATAATGTACGTCCTTTGTTTAAAATTTCGTTCAGTTCTGTGGTCATATTTTTATCGAGATAATAATTACTGAGGTATTCATACACTTCTAAATAATTATCGCCTGTAACATTTGCATCTGCCAGTTTTCTGAAATATTTTACTGCATTTATTTCATCCTTAGCCTGTGAAGCAGAGATGGCCGAATTCATGACCAATGCTGTATCTAATACATACATTTTCGCCTCGGTAAATGAATAGTTTTTATCCAGAATATATTTTTCTACAGTTTGCGCCATCTCAAAAGATTGGAATGCAGAAGTAAAATCTTTATTATTAAAAAAAGTGGCGCCTAAATCGTAAAAACTAAAATACAAATCCAGGTAAGGTTTATAAAATTCTAATTTCATTCGCTGGTCTTTTGGATCCAGTTCCTGATTTTTCTGAAATGCTTCATACGCGCCTTTCTTTAATTTAAATTTTTCTGCAGGCGAAGTTGATTCCTGTATTGACAAAGCATTGTACACTCTTCCTTTATAATACCATGATTCAGATTTAGCGAGATTTTTCCCATCCGCCAGATAGGCATCAATAGCCGTTTTTGCTCCGGCATAATCTTTTTTCTTGAACAAATCTTCTACATCAGACAATGATTGAGCAAATACAGGTGCAGAAAATATTAAAAATGCTACCAGGTTCAACAATCTTTTCATATTATTTTTTTTGGATGTTAAAGATATTTGTTTCCAACGACTAAAACCCAAGATTAACGTGTTCTTGATTGGTTTTAATTGGCATATATACACGATATTTGAAAATTTTAAAGTTGATTTCTCCAGCCACCATACAGCAGATCTTAACCAGGATAGATATCGTTGATATTGTGGGCTCTTTTGTGCGTTTAAAAAAGCGTGGCACAAATTATTTAGGCCTCTGCCCTTTTCATAATGAAAAATCTCCATCGTTTACCGTATCCGCTGCTAAAGAGATCTACAAATGTTTTGGCTGCGGTAAAAGTGGAAACGCCATTGGTTTTCTCATGGAGCATGAGAAGTACAGTTATGTGGAATCTTTAAAATGGCTGGCGAATAAATACGATGTGGTTATTGAAGAAACAGAAGTAAGCCCTGAAGTAAAATTACAACAACAGGCTTCTGATAGTTTATACATCATAAATGGATACGCACAACAATTTTTCTCGAAACAACTTTTTGAAACGGAAGATGGAACAGACATCGCTTTGGCTTATCTGAAAGAAAGAGGTTTCCGGCCAGACATCATTGAAAAATTTCAGATCGGTTTTTCCCCGGTTGACCGTGAGGCATTTACTTCAGCCGCATTCGCCGCTCAATATCAAAAAGAATTTTTATTAAAATCGGGCCTAGTTGCCGAACGTGATGGAAAAATACGTGATAATTATTCGGGCAGAATTATTTTTCCGGTTCATAATCAAAGTGGTAAAATTCTGGGGTTTGGTGCCAGGCTGATTAAATCAAATGATAAAGCGCCTAAGTATATTAATACACCGGAGAATGAGATTTATATTAAAAGTAAAATCTTATACGGATCCTATTTCGCCCGTCATGCAATTGATAAAGCAGATGAATGTCTATTGGTGGAAGGCTATACAGATGTAGTAAGTTTACACCAGGCAGGCATAGAAAATGTGGTAGCCAGTGGCGGAACCTCTCTAACGCCTGACCAGTTGCGACTCATAAAAAAATACACAAACAATCTTACCATAGTATATGATGGTGATGGCGCCGGAATTAAAGCCGCCTTGCGTGGACTAGATTTAGCGCTGGAAGAAAGTCTGAATGTAAAACTGGTTTTAATTCCGGATAAAGAAGATCCGGATAGTTATGTAAATAAAGTAGGCACTCAAGCGTTCAAAATTTTTATTGAAGAAAATAAAAAAGATTTTATTTTATTTCAGTTGGAAATTGCTTTAAAAGATGCTGGAAATGATTCAGTAAAAAAATCTGCCGTTGTTAATCAAATTGCGGAAACTATTTCAAAAGTAAGCAAAGCAGAAGATTTTACCAAACGCCAGGATTATATAAGGCAGGTTGCTGAAATGTTGCGGATTGAAGAATCCGGATTGAATGAATTGGTGAATAAATTTGTTCGTCAGACTATCAATCGTTCAGAAACGAAAATCCCGAAACCTTATATACACGATGTGGAGCCTGTGGATGAACCGGAAACTTTAGATCTTTTACGTAAAGATGATCTGCAGGAAAAAGCAATGGTGAGAAGCCTGATAGAATTTGGATTATATCAATGGGATGATGAACAAAAAGTTGCCGACCACATTTTCAGCCAGATAGAATCGAATGAGTTGTTTGAACTTTTCGATAATAAGGAATTGATAAGAGTCATGCAATTATACAAACAATGGTATGATGAAGGATTGCA
>JBKJSZ010000051.1:0-12087 GCA_046593675.1 Ferruginibacter sp. | reverse complement strand
TTTCGGATTTACTGTAATAGCCATATTTCCTTTCCACGGATAATCTGTTTTCTGAATCATCTGTACATCTGTACCAGCAACTCTTTCTACATTGATAGTACTGCCGATGTACAGGTTTACATAGATGGCTTTATCCGCTGTTACATAGGTCCATGTTGGCAGCATCAGCAATGTGCGTGGGATATTACCTACACAACAAGGGCATACATGCCATGCATCGCGCCCTTGTGAAGAGGCCAGTGGGTTGGTATAATAGAAATTTTTTCCTTCCAGGTCAAGTGAACCCAACAATGCATTGTACATGGTTTCTTCATACAGGTCGGCATAACGTGCATCATGGTATGCCAGGTTCATTTTGTATTGAAAGAAGATCAGGCCGGCACTGGAACATGATTCACAATATGCATTGTTACGTAAAGAATAGTTTCCGCCAAAGCCTTCTGATGTTTCTCCACTTCCGATACCACCGGTTAAATAATATTTCTTATTAGTAAGGTTATTCCACAACGACATTACAGCACTCTGGTAATCTACATCGCCTGTTTCGGCAGCAACATCAGCCATGGCAGAATAATTGTAGGTGGCACGAACCGCATGCCCTACTGCTTCGTATTGTTGCTGAACCGGAACATGGCTCTGATCATACTCGCTTCCATTGTTACGGCTGTCAAGCAGGAATTTAGCAAGACTTACATAACTATTGCCTCTTCCACCACCTTCCATGTCATTTACAAAACGGCCAAAACGAACGAGTGCCTGTTCCATTTCCTGGTGTCCATCAAACCATTCTTTTTTTCCGGGACCGATATTTCTCACCCAACAATCAGCCAATCTTTTTGCTGCATCGTACAAACGCTTGTCTTTGCCATTGGTAAGTGTGTAATGATTAATAGCAGATTCAATGAAATAGCCTGAAACATATCCCTCATGATCGCCACGGTTACGTACTGACCAGCGTTCTTTCCAGCGAGTAGTATCCCTTAGTGTAAAGGCAGTTTGCAAATATCCATCAGACTCCTGAGCTGCCAGAATTATAGGGATCCATTTTTCAAGTGTTTTTTTCATTATGTCCTGCGCAGCAATGATTTCTTTATCTCCTTGCGGATCCACCATTAATGCAATACACATGGCTTCTACAGTCTGGTGAACCCATGCATTTGAGAAAACATAGCCTTTGTGCTTATTGAATTTTTCCCCACGTAATGCCTTGGCCGCTTCAATAAAGTTATCCAAACCGCCTTCGCCAATTATGAGATCGGTTCTTTCATTCTGGTCAACACAGTAAGGAATCCAATTAGTAATCATTGCTTTTGCCCTATCGTTCCAGAGTTTGTTATCAATTTTATAACGCTTAGTATATACCACATCCAACCGTTTTTGTTTAGGTGGTTCATGTACTTTTACTCTTATGCTGGAGGTCTGCTCCAGTGTACCATCTGAAGCCGTCATTGCGAGAACATAATCTCCAATAGCAGAGAAACTAGCTGTTCCTCCTTTTAGGTTGTTTGCGCCACTGAACTGCACGTTACCCGGGCCGGAAATTTTTTTCCATTCAATTTTGGTGATCGGAGATACAGATTTAACCGAAGCGGAGAGATAGGTTTTACCTGTGATCATCACATCTCTGTCAAGGCCGGCACTTACCAATGGCGCAGGAATTGCAGAATTGTCTGTTTTGAATACGATCCATTCCAGTACGGTTTGGACGCCTCTGTCTGCAGAATCGAGCTCCAGCCTGATCTTTGTGGTTTTAATTTCATCGAAGGAGGTAGCATTTAATTGATTCACATGTTTTTCCAGTCCATTTGGATTTTGCACGGGCACAAAAGCGGTTCCGTTCCAATACTGTATTCTGTATGCTTCTGGTAAACGGATATGCTTATTTAAGTCCCACCAGAAAATAGCGACTTCTTTCGTGTTTACCGGTTTTGCCCATTCATATTGCACCCATACATTCTGACGGGGTTGAACCCTGTTATTAGGGCCGCCTGCACCACCAGGGAGTGAATTGCCGATGAATACCGGAGCTAACCCATCGTTTAAAACTGTGGCATTAAAGCCACCTCGCATCGATGAACTCGTTGTTGCAACCACAGCCAGATTTGGGCGGGTTGTTAAAGGTTTTGGCTCCTGTGCAGTTACACTTGTTGAAAAAAAAGTAGCTACCAATGCAGCCACTCCCCCAAACACTAATCTGAAATTATTCATAGTCCTGGTTTAGTATACTATAGAAAATCTTTAGCTTCACTTATCGATCACACTTTCTGTTCCCGCTTCTTCCCATGTAAACAGATATTGATCATTCTCCGTACAAGGTTATCCGAATTAAGGTAAAAGCAAGACCTGCAGTAACAAAACCTGCAGGCCCTACTTTTGTTCAGCTTAAACTATCAACTTGCCTATCAAAAAAAATTAATATCCTGGATTTTGTACACAAAGCTTATTTCCATTTATCTCGGTTTGAGGAATAGGGAAAAGTTTACGATACTCTACTGCATTGGTAATACCTCGTCCCTGAGCAGAAGAAATAAACTTTCCATGCCTGATCAAATCCTGACGACGCAACCTTTCCATGTAAAATTCCCATCCTCTTTCGTTAAGAATATGATCACGCAGCGTTTCTTTTGTGTAAGTTGCAAGTACCAAAGGTGTGGTTAATCCAGCCCTGTTCCTTACCATTTGTATTAAATCCAATGCTTCCTTGGTTGGTCCGCTCAGTTCGTTTAGTGCTTCGGCGCGGGAAAGCAAAATATCGGCATAGCGGATAATCGGAACGTCAATCCCTGCGCTGTTACCAAGAGAATTTGGATCAGGAACATATTTAAAGGCCCTGGTATTGTCCTGATTCAGCAACGATACTGTAGAACCTGCAAAATTGATGTATTGGCTAATAATCATTTTCTTTCTCGCATCGTTCGCGTCGAATGAATTGTAGAACGAATCATACGTCCGCAATTGAAGGGCTTTTCTCAACATATTTGAGGTAAAAACAATGCGCCCATCAACACTTCTACTAAATGCCGGTGGAAATAATCCGCCTAATAACTCATTACCTCTATCGTATATGCCAGCAAAAGCGGGGGCAGCCCAAATGTATTCTTTGTTATTCATTTCATTAACCACGCTAAATAAAGTGCTGATATCGGGCCACAATTGATAAATTCCCAGATCCATAACCTGTTTGGCAACATCAGCGCATTTTTGCCATTGTTTGGTATTCAGGTAAAATCTGCACAAATAACCCAAAGCCGCTCCTTTGGTCGCCCTCCCGTACTTATACCCTGAAATCTCTCCTCTGTTGGGAAGACCGTTTGCAGCCTCGCTAAACTCTTTTTCGAAATAAGACTGCATTTCCTGTTCCGTAGCTCGGGCCAATGCAAGATCGCCTTTGGTGCTTAATCGTAAAGGAACACCGCCATAACGTTCATACAGAATATAAAATGCATATGCCCTTATAAAACGCGCTTCAGCTATTAACCTGGATTTCGTGGTTGCATCAACAGGAGACTGGTCGATATTCTCCAAAACCAGATTACAATCCCTAATGCTTCCATAGTCGCCAGCCCACATAAAAGGAAATTTCGACGGAATGAATGCATCAAAAGAAAAATTCTTCATTATAGTCGCATCAAGACCAAATTCTCCACCTGTTACAAAGAATTGGTCACAAGTACTTTCTTCTAACATCAAAGAATAAGAACCCTCACCAAGATACTCTGGTAGATTGTATGCTGAAAAGAGTACTTTTTCAATTCCATTTACCGACTTGAATGAAGTTTCCGGATCGAGTTGTGAGAAAACCTCTTCTTTCAATACTTTTTCGCAACCACTAAACAGTAAGAGCGTTCCCAATAAAGCTGCTGATATATAATATCGCAATTTCATAATTTTACTTTTTAAAAATTAAAAATCCAATTCAATACCAAAAATAAATGTTCTGGCTACAGGATACGAATTAAAATCAATTTTCAGACTGCTGTTGCCATTAGAGTTTGTAGTTGGGTCCTGCCCCCTATATTTTGTCCAGATGTGCAGGTTTTGACCGCTGATGTAAAAATTTATTTTATTGAACACCTTATTGTTTTTGAGTAGGAGCTGGTAGCTTATCTGGGCTGACTGAAGCCTGATGTAGGATGCATCTTCAACAACGAGGTCGCTTGCCCCTTTGCCGCCCTGACCTCCCGGATTAACAAATGAAGGATATTTGGATGACGGATTTGCTTGCGTCCAACGATTCAGGTATGGTTCAGCGATCCTGTTCCTGCGGTGGCTAACCGGAAAATAGGCTTCAGCCATGGCATTGTTGATCATACTAACACCGGTTACAGCATCTATAAAAAAATTAAGTTCAAAATTCTTGTACGAAAAAACATTGGTCAATCCCATCATCACCGAAGGGAAAGATTTACCAAGAACAACACGGTCGGATGCATTGACAGTGTTATCACCATTAATATCTACATATCTGACATCGCCTGCTTTTACCGGGTCTTTTGTTTTAGAAGCTGTAATTTCTTCCTGACTTTGCCAGATTCCGTTTGTTTTGTAACCGTAAAACGAATTCAGCGCTTCGCCCACCTTTATGAGGGCAACTTGTCTGGTCCAGCCTGCATCGATATAATTAATCTGTTGGATACCGCCAATATCGGTAACCCTGTTCTTTAATGTGCTTAAGTTCAGACTTGTATTCCACTTGAATTTACCATCCAGATTTTTAGAATTCACTGTAAGTTCAAAACCACCGTTCTCAATATTTCCAATATTCTGCGTTATAGTGTTAAACCCTGTTGATGGAGGGATTGGTAAGGCAAAAAGCATATCATAGGTACTTTTCCGGTAATAATCAACTGAGACTAAAATTCGGTTCTTAAAGAACCCCATGTCAAACCCTACATTGGTCTGTTCTGTAGTTTCCCATTTTATGTCAGGGTTTGAGATCCTTAAAGGGCTCAGTGTAACTTCTCTTCCTCCGTCAAGTATTGCAACACCTCCAGTGCCTAATGTTGTAATCGAAAGGAAATTTCCTATACTCTCGTTGCCTGTCCGACCTATGCTTGCTCTGAACTTTAAACTACTGAAAACATTCAGATCTTGAATAAACTTATAATTCTGCATTTTCCATGCAAAAGCTCCCGATGGAAAATAACCGTATTTGTTGTTGGCACCGAAACGGGAAGAACCGTCGACCCTCATACTAGCGGTAAAAAAAAATTTATCGAACAAACTATAATTAACACGACTTAAATACGACAACAACTTGTTGTTATTCTTAGAACTCGACATAGTGTACAATGCCGCATTGCCGATTCCCATGTTATTGGTCATCGTTTCGTCAGAAGGGAAGCCTCTTCCTGTTCCTGAAAAATCAATGTTTGAAAATTTCTGGTAAGTAATGCCACCAAGTGCAGTAAAACTGCTGTTATTGCTGAAACTTCTTGTGTAAGTAGAAGTAAATTCTCCCAAATAATTGTTTCTTGTGCCTGTAAGGATTGTTCCGATACCATCATTATTAAAACCATCTCTTGTTAAACGTGATACATAAGCGTCTCTCCGGCTGTTCCTGACATCAAAACCAATATTCACCTTTGCAGTCCAACCTTTTAGAATGGTGTATTCCCCAAAAACAGTACCCAACGTCCTGTAATTATCAGCCTTGCTTCTTTCGCCATTAACTAAGGCTAGAGGATTTTCAGTATCGGTAAAAGAAGAAGAATTATATCTCCCCGTTGAATTAAAGATACTCAGGGTTGGATCATAGTTTCTTGCTGCGTAAAGCACATCGCCACCTTCGTTGACTCCGTAACCCACTGTTGTAAAGTCGTCATGAGTATATGAGGTCGAAAAATTAATTCCAACCAATAATTTGCTTGTTTTGTGTTGCAAGTTTAATCTCGTATCATATCGCTGAAACCCTGATTCAATAAGGACCCCGTCCTGATTGAAATAATTCACTGACGCAAAGTATTTGGTTTTGCTGTCACCTCCGCTTATCGATAAACCGTGACTTTGAACCATTGCATTCCGTACTACTTCATCCTGCCAGTTGGTACCCCCGTTTTGTATTTCAATAACACGTTCCGCTGCTGTTACATTCGAACCCGGAGTTGCCTGAATCTCATTCAATATCCGTTGATAATCTTTCGCATTGAGCACTTCAATCATGTTAACTGGCTTTTGAACGCCTGTATAACCATTGTAATTAATTTTCATAGCTCCCGATGATCCCTTTTTGGTGGTAACTAAAATAACCCCGTTGGCACCCCTGGCTCCGTAAATCGCCGTAGCTGAAGCATCTTTAAGAATCTCGATCGATTCAATATCTGAAGGGTTAATGTTACTGATCGGGCTTCGTGGCGTCCGGGTAGCGGTAATCGAAGCTCCCGTTCCGGAAATAACCTGCCCGTTTTCAATGGGCAATCCATCTACAACATACAAAGGTTCGGAACCAGCATTAATGGACCCTGCTCCACGTATTTGTATTGTAGTCCCTCCACCTGGTTCAGTGCTGGCCTGGGTAATTTGAACACCGGCTACTTTTCCCTGCAGAAGCCCAGCCAACGTAGCGTTTACTCCTGTGTTCATATCTTTTTTACGGAGTGATGCAACTGCACCTGTAAGATCACTTTTTTTCTGGGTACCATAACCCACAACCACAACATCATCCAGGTTATTAATTTCCTTATTAAGTTTAATCGTAAATTGGCTCTGGCCCTTAACATTTACTGTCATAGGCTCATATCCCACATAACTGATAACCAATACTGCATTATCATCAACAGATAAGCTGAATTTACCGTCTTCATTAGAAGTGGCTACTGTTTTGGAGTCTTTAACAGTAATTGTAGCACCCGATAAAGGATCACCGGATTTACTATCAGATACAGATCCGATAATTATTCTCATCGGACCTAAAAATGTAAATCCCGGTGAGCTTTCATTCCCTGCTTTTAAAGTACTTATAAATACAAGTGAAAGTAACAGAAACCAGGAAGCTAGTTTTTTCATATCGCAAGCATTAATGTAAAATATCAAATTGACACTTAAAAGTAATATATTATAATTTGGAGTTAGTAATTATTTTAACATGATCTATACGTATTTTAACCAATCCTGAAAAAAGCGAGAGTTGGGGAGCCCAAAAGCAAACACTTCTGTACCATAAGGCAGCTAACATACTTTTCAATATAAAAAAACGACTTAATTTGTTAGTATTTGCAATTATGGAGTTCCAGGCAAACCTAAAGTGCTGAAAGTAAAACAGATTAATTAAAAGGAACCATGGGTTTATTTTCGTGTAGTCGTGTGTTAGGTTTTACAGATATCTTTAAATGCGTTTATTTTGAACACGTAGCTAACAAATCAGACCTATTCACATTATTACTACTTCCATAAATTCTTCTCCATTTATGAATGAATCTAACAAGTTCAAGCCCTCACTGAAATTATTCGACGCGACAATGATTGTAGCAGGTTCGATGATCGGATCAGGTATTTTTATTGTCAGTGCCGATATTACCCGGAATACCGGCAGTTCGGGTTGGTTAATGATTGTTTGGCTTATTACAGGTTTTATGACAGTAGCAGCAGCATTGAGTTATGGCGAATTAAGTGCAATGTTCCCAAAAGCGGGTGGTCAATATGTTTACCTCAAAGAGGCTTATAACCCTTTAATAGGATTTTTATTCGGATGGAGTTTTTTTGCAGTAATACAAACTGCCACCATTGCTGCAGTTGCTGTAGCTTTTGCAAAATTCACCGCATATATAATTCCTTATTTCAGTGAGGACACAATTGCATTTGATTCGGGTTTCCTTACCATCTCCCATGCACAGTTACTTTCTATAATAACTATCTTTTTGCTTACTTCTATCAACACAAGAGGCATACAGAGTGGGAAATTGATACAGACGACCTTTACCACAATAAAATTATTCAGTCTTTTTGGATTGATACTATTCGGTCTGCTTGCCTTCAAAAAAGATATCTGGTCTGCCAACTGGCATAATGCCTGGCAATTGCGGCCAATGATGGCCAATGGCAGCCTTGGCAACTATACAACATTTGCTGCACTTGGTGCCATAGCAGCATCCATGGTGGGTTCGATTTTCAGTAGCGATTCATGGAATAATGTAACTTTTATTGCCGGTGAAGTAAAGAACCCGCAACGCAATATCGGTTTAAGCCTATTTCTTGGAACTTTAATCGTAACCTTGATATATCTGCTTACTAATATTACTTATACTGCATTGCTGCCACTGCACGAAATTGCCACGTCTGAAAAAGATAGGGTGGCCGTTACAGCATCGCATATTATTTTCGGACAGGCGGGTACCATTATCATTGCCATAATGATCATGATCTCTACATTTGGCTGTAATAATGGAATAATACTAGCCGGTGCCCGTGTTTATTATACCATGGCCAAGGATAAACTTTTTTTTGCAAAAGCAGGCACACTTAATAAAAACCAAGTTCCCTCCTATGCCTTGTGGTTGCAGTGCTTTTTTGCTTGTGTCTGGAGTTTAAGTGGTAAATACGGCCAGTTGCTGGATATGATCTCGTTTGTCGTAGTTAGTTTTTACATACTAACTATTATCGGCATTTTTATTCTCAGAAAAAAGCGGCCCGATCTTCCAAGACCATACAAAGCTATTGGTTATCCGTTACTACCTATTATTTATATTGTAATGGGACTGAGTTTCTGTACCCTGTTAATTATCTTCAAACCGGCCTTTACATGGCCGGGACTAATCATTACCTTACTGGGTATACCTATTTATTACTGGATAAAGAGGAATAATGCATCTGCAACAGAAGCTGCCGAAGTATAGAACTATTTACTCATTAGTCTGAAATGCATGAGTTGTTTTTTGGCGGCTTCAGGATATACTGCAATTAAATGCGAGCGAAACAGATTGGGTGTGGCACCCTTCTTACCTTCGGACTGAAGTGTGATTAATTTTGATGTGCCTAGAGGCATATAACAATCTATACAATTGGTTACAATTGTAACTTCCAGATGATCTGCAAAAGAACAAAACTTTTTTTTTCGGCTGATGACAGTTCATGCATTTTAAAGATAACACCTGATGGTTATCTCGCTCCTGTTTATGCGGATTATGGCAGGAAGAGCAACTTATTTCCTGTAGTGACCCCTTAAAACATTTACTGGCTAGTAGTAACTGGTACTGGTTTCCATGCACATCAAGTTCTTTTGCGGGTGAAAATTTTGTTGTATCCGCTTTATAATAATCGGCAAGTAATTCACCAGGCTTAAAACGGAAAGGAGATCTGGTGGTTTCGCGTAATCCTGAATGGCAGGCTGCGCAGTTTTCCAGCCGTTGTATCTTTGAAAGATCTTTATAAGGAGTGATATATTTTGCTGTTTTCTCTAACGGATGTTCTGTCTGATAATTCACATGGTCTGCTGCGGGTCCGTGGCAACGTTCGCAATCAATACCATAAATAATTTTATTGTGGTCAAAATCATCTACCCGATATCCATTCTTTGCATGAATACTGGTTCTTTCTATATAAGAGCTACGACATTCAAAACACCCAACCAGTATCATCCTGTCGAAACGAACTTTATCTGAAGGATGATTCGGACTGTTTACCCAAGAATTTACTGCAACCGAATAAGTAACAGGTAACTGGTATGCATTGGCATCCCACCAATACAGATAAGTTTGCGCCTTTCGGCCGGAACCGACTACAATATCGAAAGAGTAAGATGCCTTTTCAACACCATCCTGATAAGCAGACTGGAAAAAACGGTTGTCTCGTTTTTCCATCCTCACTTTTATATGTTCGTTGTATTGAAAATGATTGCTGTTGGCATGAAAGCTACCCGCTATACTGGATGAAGAAGCTACCGACGTACTTTTAGCGTGTGCCGTTGAAAGATAGCCATATGTAATAGCTGCGTGACAGGTAACACAAGCCGCAGTATACGTATAACCTGGACCGCGCAAATCTGCTAATTCATTTTTTTTCTGCTGCACACACTGAAAAAAAAAAGAAACCTGTGATAACAAGAAAACAGATTACACGAAACTATTTTTTTACAAGCATACATTTGAATTTCAGCAGTTTCTGAAAGATATCACAGATTATTTATTACAAGGATATTTTTTTTTACCGGTATAGATTATCGTTTGGTTTTCAATTCTACCATCCAATCAATTTTTATACGCTTGGGCAGTTGTTTGGATTTATGTATGGTTTCAATGGTAAGTTATTTCAATTTTTCATCCCATAAAAATACTATTAGCTGGTATTTTCTGTAGAGGTAATCTGTGGGTTGATAATCTTCATACAATACGAACCTACCATTGGCACCTATATGCACACGTAGTTTTAGTCGTGCAGTAATTTTTTCTAAAGAAAATTGCCTGATTGTATCCATTGGCAGGATTGTTGGATCAACCAACCTCTCTACTGCCGTTTATCCCGCAAAGGATATATTTGTCCACCAATCATACCAAGTTCCCTGAGGCAGGTGTACTTTTCGTATGCATGCTTTTTTTCATAAACAGCGGCAACCAGTATGTCTTTACCCTATAAAAATATATTAAAAAGATCTTTCTCTATACTTCCCATATTTACTTTTTACCTGTTTGCTGATCTTCACACCTTGTAGCATACGTTATCAATCAAATCTGGAAGGGTCAAACGCCTTTACATCAATGCTGGTATTTACCCCATCCGAAATTTCTGCAATCAACTTTCCGGTAGCTGGTCCCAGGCTAAGGCCCATCATTGCATGACCACCAGCAATCAACAGATTACTATATTTCTTTCCGAAGCCGATATACGGAAGTCCATCCGGAGAGCAGGGCCTGAACCCATACCAAACTTTATTTTTCTCCGGCATACCAACCCCAATACCAGGCATATAAGCAGGAATGGCTTCCACAATTCCCTGAACACGGTTCATATTTATTTTATCATTTACCGGACCTATTTCCATGGTTCCGCCAAAACGAAGATGCCCTCCCATCGGTGTTATGGCAACACGTGCTTCACATAATATTGCGGGTATAGCTAATTGCTTTCGGGGTAACTCTTGCGTAAAAGAATATCCTTTACCTGGCATTAAGGGAAGGCTGATATTGGCCATCCGAAGTAAATCCGGCAACCACGATCCTGCAGCGGCTACAAAGATATCGCCATAAATCTCTTCATCTGTTGCCATTACGGAACTAATGCTTTTTTGATCAGTCTTGATAGTAGTTATCTCCCGGCCGGTACTGAATCTTACACCGGCAGCTGTCAGATAAGCTATTAATTGCTCATTCAATTTATTAGGATAAAGATGTGCATCACAACGGTAATGTACAGCACCTAGCACATCCAGTTCTACATCTGTTTCAAGTGCCTGAGCTTCTTTGGCTGATAACACAACAGCATCCAGGCCCATACTTCTTGCTTTTTCAGCTGTATGTATTTCTTCTTCGGCTACCTTCTCGGTTTTATAATACATCATAATACCTTTCTTCTCCAGCGCAAAATCAAATCCGGACTGTGAGTTGATTTCTTCGTATAATTTTTTACTCAGAAGATTGATATCAAGCAGTGGTAATGCGGCATTTTCTACATTGCGTGCAGTAGCACTTTGTATGAATTTTAATCCCCAGCTTATGAGGTTACGGTTCAAAGAAGGTTTAACATAAAAGGGACTTTTAGAATTAAACATCCAGCGAATTCCCTGCGATACAATACCTGGTGCCGCCAAAGGAATAAAATGACTGGGTACAATCATACCCAGGTTTCCATGAGAACAGTTATCAGCCAAATCTGTTTTATCTACTATGGTAACATCCCATCCTCTTTTATGTAGGTAATATGCTGAACTTAATCCTACAATACCTCCACCGATTACTACCGCTTTCATAGCTAATGTGTAAATGATAAATTAAATAACCTGGAATCCATGTGCATACGGATCATCATCATCAATCATGATCATATTGTATCCTGTAACAATTGCCCAGCCCTCGATACTTGGTATGATAGCGGGCTGTCCGTTAATGGTGGTTTCTTCTTCAATCAGTCCGGTAAATTTTGAGCCGATAATACTTTCAT
>JBKJSZ010000006.1:0-4639 GCA_046593675.1 Ferruginibacter sp. | reverse complement strand
GTGCAGACTGTTATGCTGGCTGCCACCAACTTCGGAAGTAAAATTCTGAACCTGCCATCAACCAATTTAATTCTTACCGTTGTCATTATTCAATTGGTAGCAATCATAGGCGCGTATTTTATTAGTGTTTTATCAGGCAAATTTGGTAACCTGCAAGTATTGATCGGCGTTGTCATTTTCTGGATTTTTGTTTGCATAGCCGGATATTTAATGAAAACAGAAATGCATTTTTATTTGCTGGCCTGTGCTGTGGGTTTAGTAATGGGAGGTATTCAATCTTTGAGCCGGTCAACTTACAGTAAATTAATGCCGGTTACAAAAGATACGGCGTCATTTTTTAGCTTTTATGATATCACAGAAAAGATCGCCATCGTTATTGGATTATCTTCCTTTGGATACATTGAAGAATTCACAGGAAATATGCGGAATTCTGTACTTGCATTGATCGTTTATTTTGCTATGGGATTAATACTTTTACTGCTTGCGTTGAACAAACAAACCCAATTATCTAAATAATTATCATGAATCTCTATACCATAGAAACCGGTTTTTTTAAATTAGATGGCGGTGCCATGTTTGGAGTTGTTCCAAAAACAATGTGGAGCAAACTCAATCCTCCTGATGAAAATAATTTATGTACCTGGGCTATGCGTTGCCTGTTGATTGAAGACAATAACCGCCTTATTTTAGTGGATAATGGAATTGGCAATAAACAGGATGATAAATTTTTCGGGCATTATCATCTGCATGGCAACGATAACCTGGATGCTTCTTTAAAAAAAAATGGATTCAGTAAAGAGGATATTACAGATGTTTTTTTAACGCATCTTCATTTTGATCATTGCGGCGGAAGTATTGTGAGAGAAAATGACAAATTGAAACCAGCTTTTAAAAATGCAACTTACTGCAGTAATGAAAGGCACTGGAAATGGGCTACTGAACCAAACGACAGGGAAAAAGCATCTTTTTTGAAAGAAAATATTTTACCCATTCAACTAAGCGGACAATTAAAATTTATTGAAACGCATGCCAATGAATTTCCTGAAAATATAATGGTACGCCAGGTGTTCGGTCATACCGACGCTATGATGTTGCCGCAGTTGGTGTATAATGGAAAGACTATTTTATTTATGGCTGATTTGCTGCCCTCTGCTGCACATATCCCAATTCCGTATGTGATGGCGTATGATATGTTTCCGCTTACCACTTTAAATGAAAAAAAATCATTTATTACAGAAGCGCAACAGAATGATTATATATTATTTTTTGAGCATGATCCGCAGATTGAATGTTGTAATTTGATTATGACTGATAAAGGCATTCGCAAAAATGAAACATTCCGTTTATGTGATCTTTAACGAACGTTCATTAAAGATGTAAGCGGATATCTGAGGCCTGAATATCCCATCATATCTACTTTTATAGATCCTACAGATATAGGGCTTTCCACACGTAGCAATAAATGATTCGGATCATCACTTACCCAGGCAACCATCTTTTCGCCGCCTTCAAAAATAGTTCCTTTGATAAGTAAAGGTTTGAATTTGATGGCGTGAAATTTTCCATAACGCGTTTTTATCTTTTCCTTTCCCAGATACCTGATATACAAATGATAAATCTCATCATCTAAGTACATGTCAAAAGGGATTTTATCTCCTGATTTGTATTTATTAAAATTAATGTTTCGTGCATAATACATGGAACTCACTACATCCTGCATACAATCTGTTATACTGAAAACACCATTTGTACTTACGGCTTTATTAGTCGTTTGATTGAAAGTAACATTGTTATATATTTTATGTCCGCCTTCATCTACATTTCTGATAAATTTATAAGGAAGCAATGTTGCCGTATCTACATAACTTTCATAACGGTCTCTTACTTTAAAAAAATTATCAAAGAATGAATAAGATTTTCCTTCACCTACAAAATGATACACCGGTTTTCCATTATACCTTTCCAGTGTTGTAGTGAACGTGGCATCACCAGCGCCAACATAAGCCCCGAGCGCATTATAAAACACAGTCATTTTTACAACTTCCCCTGCCTTGAAAGCTGTATTACTCACGCCACAAAAATCTCCTTTAGGTTGTTCCGGAGACTGGATAAAACTAACGATCAAAAATAAAGAAGCCATTATACAGAGGGCGCGTAAAATATTTTTCATTTCTCTTTTAAAATTTTAATTCCGAAAATCAATATACTTCCGATTAAAGCCGGAATAACTAAATTAATGATCCAAATTGCAAATGCTGCAGCCTGAATGCCAATTATATTTGTACTAAATAATCCAAAGATCTGAATGCTTGCAACTGCCCTTACCGGTAGTTCCACAAAACCTGCAGTTGGTGCGATCGCCATAACAAGATAAAAAATAGCAATCAGTAAAAAACAATCTGCAGTATTTATCTGAACATCCATTACATGCAACATCAACACATATTGCAAAATAAATATCATATATCTTAAAAAAGATAGAATAAAAATTCTTAACAGAAGTTTGCGATCAAAAGTTGCCAGCACATTCAAATGCTTAACAACTCTTTCTGAATAAGGTAATCTGGAAATTAATCGCACCACCGATCCAACTTTCATATATAACGTCCACAAAAATAAAGTGGATAAACCCCCAATTAACAATAAAAAATTCCCTATCATCCAGGGTGTTGCGTGTTGTATAGACAAAAGCGCTGATGATGATTGTTGTTTTAAAATAATTAATGCTATGGAGCCGAGTAATAACGTAACCATCAACTGACTCATACTTCCTAAAATGGTAATGGAAATTGCAGTTAACCTGTTTTCTTCTTTCAGGTAAAGAATTCTTCCGCCATATTCTCCCATTCGGTTGGGCGTGAGCATAGTAATACTACAACCTGACAATACAGAGCGAAATGCGTTGGGAAAAGTAATTTTTTCCAATGGTTGTAAGGAAATTTTCCATTTCAGAGATTCGATGCCCCAGTTTACGAACATAAGTAAAAAAATAAACCAGAAAACCGGGTTTACCCAACTACTTTGTATATGAAGCCATCGTTCCTGAAGATCTTCCTGGTGAATAATCTGCTGGTACAGGCTCCAACTCAATACGAGGAACAAAAGAGGTGCGAGGAAATAATTGAATATTAATTTGATACTTTTGTTCAACAGTTGCTTTACTTTATAATTACCTCTTGCAAAATACGCCAAAAATAATATTGGGAATTGATCCGGGAACCGTAATTATGGGATATGGTATCATTGAAATAAATGGAACCAACACCAGAATGGTTGAAATGGATATTTTAAAATTATCTGCGAAGCTGGATGCGTATCAAAAGCTGGAAAAAATTCATCAGAAAGTACATCAATTGATCCTCCTGCATAAGCCAAATCATTTTGCGATTGAAGCACCATTTTTTGGAAAGAATGTGCAAAGTATGCTCAAGTTAGGTCGTGCACAAGGCGTAGCTATTGCTGCGGCTATGCAACAATCAATACCTGTTTTTGAATACTCTCCTAAAAAGGTCAAACAATCCATAACCGGTAATGGAAATGCAGATAAAGAACAGGTGATGAAAATGCTGCAGCACTTGTTAAAATTTGAAGAACTACCTCAATATATGGATGCAACAGATGCCCTTGCCGTAGCGGTGTGTCATCATTTTCAAAGTAAATCCATTCTGCCGGTAACCAGCAAAAAAAACTGGAAAGCTTTCATCAGTATGAATCCAGGCAGAGTAAAATCTTTATAAAGCGGAAATAATTTTATTCTGAATTAATTCCATTTCAATTTTTGGAACAGCTATTTTTTCTCTTGTAAAATTCAGATCATCCGCAGAATTTATGGGCACCAGGTGCAGGTGCGCATGTGGAACTTCCAAACCAATTACACTGATGCCACATCGTCTGCAATGCATAGTTTTTTCTATCGCTTTTGCAATAGGTTTTGCAAAAACAAGCATACGGGAAAGATATTCATCAGGCACATCAAAAATCTTGTCCACTTCCATTTTAGGAACTATTAATACATGACCTTTTACTAAAGGAGCAATATCTAAAAATGCTATGAAATAATCATCTTCCTGAATTTTGTAAGATGAAATATCTCCAGAAATTATTTTTGTAAAAATGGACATATTTAAATAGATATATGATCGATCCTGAATTTCAAAATTCCTGCTGGTACTATTACTTCTGCTACTTCACCAACCACTTTCCCTAATAAACCTTTACCTATTGGCGAAATCACAGAAATTTTTCCTGCTTTCAGATCGGCTTCTCCTTCCGAAACAATTTGATACGTAACTGTTTTTTTTAAACCAAGATTGGTTACGGTTACTTTAGTTAATATACTTACCCGGCTGGTATCAATGGTGTTTTCGTCAATAATTCTTGCGGAAGCCATAATTCCTTCCAGCTGATTAATTTTTGCCTCCAGTAATCCCTGCGCTTCCTTAGCTGCATCATATTCTGCATTTTCTTTCAGATCACCTTTTTCCCGAGCTTCCGCTATGGCATGACTTGCAGCAGGACGATCCACGGATTTAAGCCGGTGAAGTTCCGCCTGCATCTTATCAAAAGTTTCCTGCGTAACATAATTCGTTTCTGCCATTTCATTTCTTTTGTATTATAAAAAAAATACAACGCTTCAGTA
>JBKJSZ010000230.1:0-3744 GCA_046593675.1 Ferruginibacter sp. | reverse complement strand
AGTAAAACTCGAACTTTGCGGTCTATAACTTAATAATAATCTTGCAGGATGTTGTAAGGTTTCGTCATTACAGGGCCGGTAACGAAACCAAATTTCTTTAATCAGATCACTGCTGATGTGATTGGTGAGCACAACCAATAAACCTACTGTTGCCGCCCATATCCAAACGTTTTTATTAAAATTCATCCATCCATACAACAATAAAAAAACATATAACGGAACAGAAAAATTAGAATGCCTGATCAATGGCATCACCTGATCAAATAAAGGATTTTGCCAAACAGAATTAATATAATAAAATGCTTGCCTGTCTAGTTGTAGCAGTTGTTGCATAGCCATTGATAATCTTCAAAAATAATTAATCTAACTTAGCATTCTCTTTTAATATATATGCGATTCTTTTCGTCAATTCCCAAACGGCTGCAATGGATTTTAGAAATGTTGTTCATTTTAATGCTGTTAATGACGATTTACAGGTTATTTTTTTTCTTTCATTACAGACCTGCAGACAGGCCGTTCAGCGGAAAAACATTTTTATTAGGATTGAGGTTTGATGCAAGGATCATTTCCATTACCGGTTTATTTATTTTATTATTAAGCAGCATCCAGTTTTTAAATCCATTTAAAGAAAAGAAAATATTTTATTTCTGGAATGTTCTAATCACCATTTTATTTTTCATTGTAATGGTAATGTATGCAACAGATTTTTATCATTATGATTATCTGCAGCAACGCTTAAATGCCTCTGTATTAAATTTTCTGGCAGACAGTGCTATTTCTTCCAAAATGATTTGGGAAACTTATCCGGTCATAAAAATTATTTTCGGCATATCGATAACGTTAATATTATTTTGCTATTTACATAACAGACTGTTGCGAAAGCTGTCAAAGAAAACATACGTATCTTCTTCCAGAGGATCTGGTGTATATTTTATAACAATGTTCATATTATTTGCTGCCCTGATCTTTGGAAAATTAGGGCAATATCCACTTCGCTGGAGTGATGCTTTCAGTTTGGAAGATGATTTTAAAGCGCAGGCTGCACTGAATCCGTTCCAGAGTTTTTTTAGTTCTTTACAGTTCAAAAATTCAACGTATGATGTAAAAAAAGTAAGAGCAGGGTATAGTCTGATGTCGGATTATTTGGGAGTGGAAAATAAAGACAGCATCCATCTGAATTTTGAAAGGAATATTTCTTTTGCGGATACGCTCACAGATAAGCCGAATGTAATTGTAGTGATCTGTGAAAGTTTCAGCGCTTATAAAAGTTCCATGTTTGGGAATAAATTAGATGCCACTCCTTTTTTCCATTCGTTGTGTAAAGAAGGTGTATTCTTTGAAAGATGTTTCACGCCGGCTTTTGGTACAGCCAGAGGCGTATGGGCAACTATTACCGGAATCCCTGATGTGGAAAGTCCAAAAACAGCTAGTAGAAATCCGGCTGCTGTTGACCAGCATACCATCATCAATGATTTATATGCATACGATAAATTTTATTTTTTGGGTGGAAGCACAACATGGGCAAACATTCGCGGATTACTAAATAATAATATTTCACGATTGAATATTTATGAAGAAGAAAATTTTAAATCGGGTAAAGTAGATGTTTGGGGAATCAGTGATAAAAATCTTTTTCTTGAATCCACTAAAATTTTAGCAGCGCAACAAAAACCTTTTTTTGCCATTATTCAAACCGCAGACAATCACCGGCCTTATACCATTCCTAAAGAAGATTTGCACGAATTCAAAAAAGTTAACTATCCGGCCGATACATTAAGGAAATATGGCTTTGATGATAATGATCAACTGAATGCTTTCCGTTATACAGATTTTTGTTTTAAAATGTTTATAGAAGCGGCACGAATGAAACCATTTTTCAAAAAAACAATATTTGTATTCGTAGGTGATCATGGTTTAAGAGGCGATGCAGGAAAGATGTTTCCTTCCGCATTTACAAAGCAAGGCATACTTGCAGAACATGTACCCTTATTATTTTATGCGCCTCAGTTATTGCAACCGAAAGTAGTTCGCAAGGTTTGCTCTCAGTTGGATATAATGCCATCCATAGCTGCTTTGCTAAAGCAGACACATCGTAATAATGCATTTGGCAGAAATCTTTTTGATACTGCTGATCAGAAACAACGTTATGCATTTATTGCCGATCCTGATATGCATACGATTGGGCTTGTTTGTGATCAATATTATTTTGTTAGAAACATCAGAACCAATAAAACGGACTTTGTTTCCGTTACAAGTGATTCGGCTTTTCATGAAAATATAACAGACACAATCCGGAATACAATGAGCCGGTTAACAGAAGCCTGGTATGAAACTTCCAAATATCTTTTATTGCATAATAAAAAGCGTGATTAAGCCGGAGAAGCCCTTTAATATTACCGTAAATTTCGATTTATTATATTTGCCCTCTTGTTACAGGAGAAATCACTGATGTTGATCAAATGGCGGGTGCCTAAAACCATACAATGGCTGGTAAAGCTGTGCTTAATTTACTTATTCATTTTTACTGCATTCAGAGTGGCCACCGTTATTTGTTTTAAGCCGGCATCAACCGGAATATTAGAGCTGTTGCCTTCTTTTTGGCTGGGTTTGAAATACGATCTCCGATGGATTTCTTTTATACTTATCCCGATAGCTATTTTTTCGCTATATCCAAAATTTTCTCCATTTTACAGCATCCGGCAAAAAAGATTCTGGACCATGTACCTGGGCATTATCACTTTGCTGGTATTGTTTTTTTACGGAGCAGATTTTGGCCAGTTCGCTTATATAAATGCTCGATTAAATGCTGATGCGCTCATTTTCGCCGAAGATCCACAGGAAAGTTTACAGATGGTGTGGCAGAGTTATCCGGTGATCTGGATTCTTATAGGATTATTTGGAGCCGTATTAATGATGACCTGGATGTTCCGCCGAACGCACGTGGGCGTAGAAGGCAGAAATATGAATGTTCATAAATTTGATTATCGCCGACGCTGGCACCTTGCCGCACTTCTTATTTTAGGCTGGTTTATGTATGGCTTCTTAACAGCAAAACCTCTTAACTTTTTTCGGGCATTCAATCTAAATGATGAATTTAAAAGTAACCTGGCTTTAAATCCATTACAAAATTTTTTTACAACTTTACGTTTTAGAGATGCGGATCATAACACAAAACCTGAAAAATATTTCAGCCGCATTGCACAATTATTACAGTTGGATGGGATAAGAAATTCTCAACAACCTTACACCAGAATCCTGCATCCCGGAAGTAAAGCGTTGGAAAGCCAGCCAAATGTTGTGTTGGTGATCTGCGAAAGTTTTAGCATGTATAAAAGTAGCATGAGCGGCAATCCTCTAAACAGTACACCACATTTTAAAAAAATGGCGGAGGAAGGTATTTTTTTTGAAAGATGTTTTACCCCAACTTTTGGAACTGCACGTGGAGTTTTTGCAATTTTATCAGGAATACCGGATGTGCAATTAAGCAAATTTGCCACACGAAATGAAGAGTCGGTAAGTCAACGAACCATCATAAATGATTTTGAAGGATATGATAAATTTTATTTTATAGGTGGAAGAAGTCAGTTTAATAATTTTAATGGATTGTTCAGAAATATAGATAGCGTACATATTTATGAAGAAGGAAAATATAAAGCACAGAAATTAAATGTTTGGGGAATAAGTGACCGTGATCTTTTTCTGGAAGCAAACGAACATCTTGCAGTACAACAAAAACCATTTTTT
>JBKJSZ010000076.1:0-8544 GCA_046593675.1 Ferruginibacter sp. | reverse complement strand
CGTCGTTATAAAAATCAGCAGTTAATGTTTTAGGAAACTCAACAAAATTGATAGTATCCTGAATCCGTAACATTACAGGTGCTTTTAAAATCGTTCTTATTTTTCCAGAAATGGTATAGTTTAAAACAATGTTTTTTCCTTCTTCAATACCTAAACTTTTCGCATTTATTTTTTTTACCTCATTGACATTATTCTCACATCCATAAAAAAAGCAGCCGGATAGACAGGCTGCTAAATAAATATATTTTTTTGCAAAATTCATATTAATCATACTTACGTTTCTGGAACCATCTGGCATTCATAGAAACTCCAAAGCTAAAACGTAAAATATTTTCGCGGATGCTTCCACTATTCTTGTTGCCTATCGCACCAAACTCAACTCCTGTATTTAAAACGGCATATTCGCCATATCGGATACGTTGTAAGGAGGTTAACGGAAATCCGGCACCTGCGGTAACACCAAAATCTTTTCTGTCGCCGGCAATGGATATTTGTTCATTGCCATAATAAACACCGGCACGGTATTTCACAAAGCGAAAATATTTTTTAGTAAGTGTTGCTGCAGTTGCGCCATAATATTGACCGCCCATACGAATGGTATAATTATTTTTTAAATTTTCAGACTGTCCATAAAAAGTGTAATCAGACCACATAGTATTTTCTACATCTGCACCTACAGTCCAATGATTATTTCTGTCGGTATAAATAAATCCCATTCCGTAGTTTAAAGGATAATTTATTTTCCCCTTAACACCGCTTTTCGTTTCTACCGTATCAATTGTAAAAGTTCCACCATTTCCATCAAATGCAAAAGTTTCATTTACTGACTGCTGAGTAGCATTTAGTTTTTGTCCTAAGTTCGCATAAGCACCAAATCGTAACATCGCTTTTCTTTTATCAACTTCTTTTCCTACCATCTCTTCATATTGAATTCCTACACTAAATGATAAGCTGTTAAATGTAGTAATCACTTCTGAATTACTTTTATAATAAGGCACAGAATCATTCAATAAAATAACCCGAGTGCTATAATCTTTATTGCCAAAATTATAGCCTAATGAAACGCCTGCAGAAAACTTTTTTATTTTAATTGCGGTGCTGATAGAGGCCTGATTTAAACCTCCACTTCCTTCATATAAGTATTGTACACTGTCAATTCCAGTCAACCTTTTATTGTCTTCAATTTTATAACTGATCCTTGTCAATGGCCTAAGGCCGAAACTGAATCCCCAATATTTATTCTTGGAAATCATTTTTTTTGTGGCAATAGGTACACCAAACTGGAGGTAAGAAATAGTTGTATTGGTGGAGGAATATTTAGCGGGAGAAAGATTGCTCTTTAAAGTACGGACATCAATTTCGCCACCTAAATCAAAAATAGTACTGTTGATTCCTGCAAAAGCTGCAGGATTTACAAAATTTAAACTCTGGTAATCGAAGTAAGCCGCACTTACGCCACCCATTCCGCGGTTTACAATGTTCATTCTCGGTACATTGGTGCCTAATCCATATCGTGAATACGGTGCATTGTCCTGCGCTTGTGTTGATAAAAATGAAAATAAAAGGAGGAAGAAAAATAAAAATTTAGTTCTGGCAATTGATTTCACTGAGCGCATACAAACCTTTAAATAAAAAATTTAAGTCGGCAAATATCCTGTTTTTAACCCGACCCGCAAAATACGTACTATTGCCCCCGGTTAAAACAGCGTTAAAGTTGCCATATTTCTCAAAGTAATTTGATATGATTCCGTCAATTTCAGCCGTAATCCCAAAAATAACTCCGGATTGAAGATTTGTAACCGTATCATATCCGATTAAGGGAATATTTGAACTGGATTGCGCCAGCGGAAGTTTAGCGGTGTATTCATGCATAGCTTTAAAACGCATTTGCATCCCCGGAGAAATAGAACCTCCTAAAAATGTATTATACTGATTGATAAAATTATAAGTGATACAAGAGCCTAATCCAATCACTAATACATTTTGATTTTGAAAAAAATGAGCTGCGGCAGCTATCAATGCCAGCCGGTCTGCACCAATGGTTTCTTTTTTTCCAACACCAATTTGGAACGGCAGTTTACTTTCAGCAGTTAATTTATGAAATGATGTGGAAAGAGATAGCATATTTTCGATGGCTTCATCATGATTGATCACGGAGGATAAAATACAATTCTCCGGCTTGTATTTTTTTATAATATCTGTTATGCTCGTTGTTGTGACTTCTGTAATATAAAATTCCTCTGAAATTTCTCCATCCTGAAATAATACACCTTTTTGTAACGTATTGCCGAAGTCTAAACAAAGTGTTCTCATTTGCAGATTTATGAATTATTAAATCCTTCTAGATTTTTGAAATGTCCGTTCAGTTTTATTTTTTTTCTAAGTGCTTCCATCTCATCAAGCAATGGTAATAATTTATTGATATGTCTTTTTAAATATTCCTGCCGATGAAGTTCTTTTGTGTATTCCAGCAGCAAGTATTCTTCTTCCATTGACATCGCAGCATGATGAGCAATATCATAACTATTCAATTCATCATCAGGCCTGCTAAAATCTTTTTTAACATTCAGTTGCTTATGTATTGTTCTGATTCCTTCCAGCAATTTATTCATTAATATCTTATTGCCATCGTTCAAGCTGTTTTCAGGATAGGTAACGATGGCTCCCATATATAATTTTTCTGGTAATGCTTCCACAATTTCCAGTATTTTAAAAACTTTTATTCCGCGTGTCTTAATATCCATTTCACCATCGTCGTAAACCTTGCTCATTTCCTCAATTTCCATGAGCGTACCTAATTCAGAAATTTCTCCATTGATCACAGAAGGAATACCGAAATTTTTTTTTGTTTCAAAACAATCTTTAATCAATTGACGATAGCGCGGTTCAAATATATGAAGGTTCAATTGTTCGCCCGGATATGCTACAATGCCTAAAGGAAATATCGGGATGAAATTTGTCATACTTTAAAGATTCAAATTACAGACCAGTGGATATTAATTTTCGTTAAGATAAATTTTTTCCAGTTTGTTAAGGGTATTATCCCAATTGAATTGTTTACGCATGAGTTGCATGCCGTTGCTGCACAATTTGTTCCTAAACGGCGTATTATTTATCAGCAATATAATTTTTTCAGCCATTGCATCTGGATCTTTTACAGGAACCAGCAAGGCTGTTTCATTATCTAAAGCATAATCAACATGTCCATCAATATTTGTGAGTACCAATGCACATCCACAAGCCATAGCTTCAGCCGGCGGAAGAGCCCAGCCTTCACTTATTGCAGGCGATATGAAAATAGCATGATCGTTATACAATTGATTCAGATCATTTGGGCGTTGATGATAGGTAATCCAGGGCGGAAGATTTTCCGGTGCGTTTTCAACTCCAAAGAATGTTACCATAAGATGAGGAAACATCTCCTTAACTTTTTTTAAAGCTTCAACACCAGAATTGCTTCCTTTCACCGCTTCTTTTGAAAATAACATAATAACAGAAGCAGGGTTTCTTTTGTGCGGATCGATTTTGCAAAAAAACTTTTTATCATCTATGGAAAGCGGGAGATAAATCGGATTTTTTCCTGTTTTTTGTAAAAGTAATTTTTCCAAATATTTTGCTATCACAATATGATGAAAAGATAAGGAATAACTTGCCTCAACTTTATCCGCATGGCCGGCCCAGATTTCATAACCCTGAATGAAATTAAATTTTTTCCCTTTGGAAATCGAGAGTGCATTCACCGCATAAGTCATTTGCCACCAGGTACTCATAACAACATCTGCATCCCTAATATATTTATTCGTGATCTGGGGAACAATAACAGAACAAACAGCATCATGTAACGGAAACCATTTTGGGCGTGCCACCTTTCTTATTGCAAAGAGTAAACGTTTTATAAATAAAGGCGTATTTGTTTTTTTGAATGGTCGTTTGATGGCATGATAGATCATAACATCATGTTCACGTTCCTGCAAACGGTTTGCTATTTCATACATAATCTTTGATCCGCCGCCAGGCTTGGTTGCAGGAAATGGAAGAATTAAATTGATGCGTAAATTTTTCAATCTGCCTTTTCGATCTTAGGTGAAAAAAATATTGATCCATTGGCGCCTTGCCATACTTTTTTAATGTAAAGCCATTGATGTGTTTTTCTTTTTTTAAGAATTTTAAAAGGAATGACAACATAATGTTTCAACAATTTAAAAAAATAACTGAAAAGTCCTTTATCCCTTTTAATCGTGAATAATTTATTACGGATACCATGTTCATATTTCCAGATATTCTTTTCATTATCTTCAAAAATGGATGCAGAATAATTCTGTGCGGTCTTATGTAAAACAATACTGGAAGGAACATACAAGCCAAGAAATCCTTTTTTTGTTATGCGTTTAGAATATTCTTCATCATCGCCCCAGATAATAAATTCTTTATACGGAATGCCCACTTCGGCAATGGCATCACGGCTATATAAAACGGAAACAAAAGAACAGGTGGCAATGAGTGTAGCGCCCTGTGTATCGAAATAATTAAAAGGTAACCCATTTTGAAAGATACCAACGTGTGGAATATTCATAATATGCGGATTGCCATCTGTCCATTCCACTCTGCTGGATAAAAAACCAATACGATGATCCGGTGATATTTTATCTGCAGTAATTAATAATTTTTCCAAAGCATCTTGATGAGGAATAGAATCATCATCCATTGCCCAGACCCATTCTGCATTTTGTTGAAACGCTTTTTTTATACCTATATTAAATCCGGCAGAACAACCTAAATTCTCCTGATGAATACAAACAAGATCGGCCTGATTATCCAGCCACGTTTTGGTTGCATCTGTTGAGCCATTATTAATTATAAGAATGACTTCCGGCTTTCGTGATTGCATTCTGATAGCTTCCACACTTTCTTTCAATAAAGCCAACCGGTTATACGTAACAACAAGCGCAATTATTTTCATATCAGATTTAAAATTTAATGATCTTGTTTTCTTTTACAGATGACCGTATTATTTCGACCACATCTTTTACAGATAATAATTTTCGGTTTTCTTTTTCAGAAAGAGCAAATATTAAATTGCGGGAAAGCAACATTTTATTTCTCTGTTTAAAAAAAGACAACAAAGATCTGAAATAATAAAAACGTAAAGTGAAAAGCCTGATGAGCATTTCGGGTATGAGTTGTATATACCAAAGAAACAGCATGTATCCCGAAAGATGAATAGCATGTAGAAACATTTTATTCCGGTAATATATGTAGTTTATAAAATTACTTTTATTTTTTGATTTGATGGAAACAGAAACCTGGTGTCTGCAGATAGCATGGTGTTCATAATAACATTTCCAACCCAATCGCCAGGCACGTAAACTCAAATCAAAATCTTCTACATAAAATGGAGCGTATAATTCATCAAATCCTCCCAGCGCTATTATTTTTTCGCGGCTTACCAATGCATTTGCACCGGATAAATACATCGAGAGAATTTTATCACTGCCGGATGTATTTTGATAGTAATAATTTCCGGATGTTTTAATTTTCGCCCCTGCAAATTTTGGATACTTCGCTGCGTCTTGTATTACTTCATCATCCCATCCGATAATTCTTCCCATTACACCGAATGTATCAACTTTATCAAAATAATGCAGCTGTTGTATAAAATATTCGGGCGTAAGTTTTACATCACTGTTAAGCAATAATATGAGCGGAAATTTTGCAGCCTGTATACCTGCATTAATCGTAGGAGAAAATCCCCGGTTGATCTTATTTTCTATTACATGAATTTGAGGAAAATGCTGACGTAAAAAAGCAACAGAATCATCTGTAGATTTATCATCCGAAATAATAATTTCAAAAGGAAGTTGTATCGTTTCCAACGCATTAAAAACAGTTGGTAACGTTTCTTTTAATAAAGATGTTCCATTGTAATTTGGTATAACAACCGAGATTCCTTCTTCAATCAAAATGTATATTTAGACGTTGCAAAATAGCGACATTTCTTTCTTAAAAACCATGTGTTGAGGTAAATGTGCATGAGTTAAGTTATTTTGCGTTATGTCTTCGTATCTCGAACAGATCCGCAATAATGATTTCAAAACAATAGCGAGGTGTATCAGTCTTGTAGAAAATGAAGTATACGGATTTTCCGAATTACTGGAATCTTTTTCTGCGCAACCCGTTCCGGTAATTGGTATTACAGGGCCTCCTGGAGCGGGAAAAAGTACGCTTACGGATTGTTTGATCAGCACGATGATAGAAGATGGGAAAAAAGTGGCGGTGCTGTGTGTTGATCCTTCATCACCCTTTCATTTAGGGGCCTTGCTGGGTGACCGTATTCGGCTAAATCAATGGTACAATTCTCCTGATGTTTTTATTCGTTCATTAGCAACAAGAGGTTCACTTGGCGGATTACATCCTAAAATCATAGAGATTACCAGTATTTTACAAGAAGCAAATTTTGATTACATCATAGTGGAAACAGTAGGAGTTGGCCAAAGTGAAATTGAGATCGCCGGTCTTGCAGATATAACGATTGTTACCATAGTTCCGGAAGCAGGAGATGAAATTCAAACGATGAAAGCCGGATTGATGGAGATTGCAGATATTTTTGTGGTTAATAAATCAGATCGCCCTGGGGCCGATACATTTGTACAAAACCTTCGGTTAATGCTCGCCCCGGCATTTGCACATCTTTCCATAGAAATACCCGTCATTAAAACCACGGCTTCCAAAAATGAAGGGATATTTGAATTAAAAAATGCCATTGATACACTTATAAATTTGCATCAGCATAAAGACCGGAAATCGTGGTTACTCGCAGAACGAGCCTTTCAATTAATCCAGCGATCCAGAATGGCGGATATAGATAAAAGGGTTCTAAAAAATGAAATTGAAAAAGTAGGTAACGTTAATCTTCAGCGGTTTATTAAAAAATATATCTGATCATACTTCTTCATTCCTGTTTTTCCACCACCTGAACCCGATATAACCTATAACCATAAAAGGTGCAAGCATCAGGTAAAGGATGCCTTGATTCAATCCTAAGGCAGGTTTTTCTCCCAATTGAGAAGCTGTTTTGGTACACATAGAACACTGCGCAGACAGAATTTGCGGAAGCGTAAGCATTAAACCCAATAAAATGATTAACCATTTTCTGAACATATAACAAAGTTAGCGCAGGATGGTAAGTTTCAGATGTGTTTTTCAAGTTTTTACAACCTGTTAGGTTGTTTAACCTAACAGGTTGTAAATTTCGCAAATAAAAAAACCCGCCTAATTCGGTGGGTTTATATAAGTATAAAAATTAATTTATGCAACTTCCTGTGACATAGATTTAGATACACGCTTTCTGTCATCTTCATTTAAAATCACTTTGCGCAAACGAACACTTTTGGGTGTTACTTCAATGCACTCATCTTGCTGTATGTATTCCATACATTCTTCTAATGTCATTAGAATTCTTGGAGCTGCTTTAGACGCATCATCAGATCCGCTTGCCCGGTGATTCGTTAATTTTTTTGGTTCCGTTGCATTCACCACAAGATCACCTGGTTTAATATGCTCTGCTATAATTTGACCAGTATATACTTCATCTCCCGGCTCAACAAAGAAACGTCCGCGATCCTGTAATTTATCAATAGAATAGGCAGTTGTTTTTTCGGTGGTCTTACTCAGCAACACGCCATTGTTGCGACCAGGAATTGGTCCTTTCCATGGTTTGTATTCGCTGAAACGATGGGCCATCACGGCTTCACCTGCTGTATTCGTGAGCATATTGCTACGCAGACCGATCAAACCGCGTGAAGGAATTTCAAATTCCAGGTGTTGCATTTCCCCTTTGGTTTCCATCACATGCATTTCACCTTTACGTTGTGTAACAAGGTCAATTACTTTTCCCGAATATTCTGCGGGCACATCTACCACTAAAATCTCGTATGGCTCATTCTTCGCACCATTAATTTGCTTAACAATTACCTGCGGTTGTCCGATCGTTAATTCAAATCCTTCTCTTCTCATGGTTTCAATAAGTATTCCCAGGTGAAGAATACCTCTGCCATATACAATAAAACTATCTGCACTGTCGCTGTCTTCTACTTTAAGCGCCAGGTTCTTTTCTGTTTCTTTTATCAAACGATCACGCAAGTGACGGCTCGTTACAAATTTTCCTTCTTTACCAAAGAAAGGAGAGTTGTTAATACCAAACAACATGCTCATCGTTGGTTCATCTACGCTGATGATCGGCAATGCCTCAGGGTTGTCAACATCTGAAACTGTATCACCAATATTAAATTCTTCCAGGCCAACCAATGCACAAATATCTCCGGCAATAACTTCACTTACTTTTTTCTTTCCCATTCCTTCGAAAACATACACCTCTTTGATCTTCAATTTTTTATTGGTGCCATCAGCTTGCATCAACATGATCTGCTGATTTTCTTTGATCACTCCACGTGCAACTTTTCCTACGGCAATCCTTCCAAGGAAAGAAGAATAATCCAAAGAAGTGATTTGCATTTGTAATGTTCCCGGCTCATGAGCTGGTGGCGG
>JBKJSZ010000347.1:0-6473 GCA_046593675.1 Ferruginibacter sp. | reverse complement strand
GCAAGCTTGCCTTCGTTGCGATGTTTTTGAGTAAGATAGTCGATCATGTCGCCATTGGTTGCATGAACATTAATCAATCCTCCATGTGCTTTTACTTCTTCCATTAAACCGATCATCTGCCTGTCGTCGATCATCAATGCGCCTTTATATGCCATAAAGGTTTTAAAAGAAGTAATGCCATCTTCTTCAATTAGCTTTTTAATTTCTGTTTTGGTGTTGTCATTAAAGTCAGTAACGGCCATGTGAAAGCTGTAATCGCCTACACAATTATTATCAGATCTGGATCTCCATTCATCTAATGCAGATTGTAAAGAATTTCCTTGCTTCTGTAAAATAAAATCAATAACCATGGTGGTGCCGCCATGTAAAGCTGCTCGCGTACCTGTTTCATAAGAATCACTGCTGAATGTTCCCATGAAGGGCATATCCAGGTGAACATGCGGATCAATTCCACCGGGAAAAATAAGTTTGCCCGTGGCATCAAAAGTGCGGTCTGCCTGTACATTCAGATTTTTTCCAATTGCAGAAACAATCTCGCCTTCTATATAAATATCAGCGATATAATTATCTGTAGCTGTTACAATGCGTCCATTCTTTATAAGTATGCTCATGTTTTTATTATATAGTAACAGGAACTAATTTATTTTTTGTCATCATAACACGATACACAATTGCACTTACGAAAAACCCGACAAACCATGCATAGTGATATAATTCAGAAATCCAGTTGGGAAATACGGTTGCATCTATCAACTTTATCTGCAATAAAAAACCGGGAACGTTTGGAATAATTCCAATTAATAGAGCCAATAAGGCTGCGAAATTATATCCCTTGTGAAAGCTGTACATTCCTTTTAAATCATACAGATCATTCAATACAAGATGCTGTTTACGTAAAAAATAATAATCTGCTATCATAATTCCACCTACAGGACCTAATAAACTTGAATAGGCAATCAGCCAGGTAAAAATATAGCCATTGGGATCTGCGATCAGTTTCCATGGCATGATCGCAATTCCTATGATGCCTGTGATATAACCTCCTGTTCTGAAATTTATTTTTTGCGGTGCAAGATTGGCAAAATCGTTTGCAGGACTTACAATATTTGCGGCAATGTTGGTAGCGAGTGTTGAAATGGCCACAGCGATCATAGCAAAACTTACCAATAATTTATTTTCAAATTTTCCGGCCAGTACTAAAGGATCCCAAATGGTTTCACCATAAATGATCATGGTAGCAGAGGTAACTACTACGCCAATAAATGCGAATAAGGTCATAGAAGGAGGAAGCCCGATAATTTGCCCGTTTATCTGTGCTTTCTGACTTTTTGCGTATCGCGTAAAATCAGGAATGTTCAAAGACAAGGTTGCCCAAAAGCCCACCATTCCAGTTAAAGCCGGAAAAAAGAAATGAAAGAAAGAGCCTGCATCAGCAAATTTTGAAGGCTGGTTTAGAATGGGACCTAAGCCTTTACCTGCATTAATAGCCCAAAATAAAAGTGCCAGTGCTGCCAACGGCAAAAAAAATGCTTTGAATATCAGTAATTTTTTAATACTATTTACACCGAGATACACAACAAACATATTTAATAACCAGAAGGCGAGAAAACAAATAGCAGGGCCGGTTTGTAAAGTCCAGGCATCAGGAAAAATTGGAGGGAGTTCGGCAATGCCAGGCCACCAGACTTTTACCATTAAATACATAGCATAACCGCCGATCCATGCCTGAATGCCAAACCATCCGCAGGCAACAATGGCACGCAGCATAGCAGGAATATTAGCTCCTTTTGTTCCAAAACTGGCTCTGGCAAAAACCGGAAATGGAATACCATATTTCGCACCGGCATGTCCATTTAAGATCATTGGAATTAACACGATGGAATTACCTAAGAAAATAGTAAGGATAGATTGCCACCAGTTCATACCGCCTTGTATGAGAGAACTTGCAAGCATATAAGTTGGAATGCATAAACTCATACTGATCCACAATGCCGCATAATTCCAGGTTCCCCATGAACGTTTATGTTCCGGTATAGGCGCAAGATCTTCATTGATCAGGGAAGAAGATGCAGATATGTTATCGTTTGGCACCAAGCTTACAATCTTTCTTAAAAATAAACTGATGATCCATTTTACAGAATCATCAGTAAAATATAAAATGAAATTATACTAAAGACGCATCAGCAATTTTAATTGCCTCGCTGATAATGGCCAACCCTTCATCAACCTGTTCTTTTGTAACAATTAACGGAGGTGCAATAAAAATGAATCCCCATCTTACAAAAGTGTACATGCCTAACTCTTTTATTTTAGCCGCCACTTTATTCATCACCACCATTTCATCCGGCTTTGCATTAAAAGGTGCCATCGGTTCTTTGGTTTTTCTATCTTTCACTAATTCAATACAACCTAATAAACCCCTGGTACGGAAATCACCTATCGAAGGGTGTTTGGCTTTCATTAATTCTACCTGTTCTGTAATATATTTTCCCATTACGGCGGCATTCTCAATCAGGCCGTCTTCTTCATAAATATTTAATGTTTCCAAAGCTGCCGCACAACATACCGGATGTGCAGAATAAGTTAATCCTAATGGCAACATAGCATCATCAAATTTGGAGGCGATCTTATCTGACACCATTAAACATCCGAATGGAAGATAACCGCAGGTCAGTCCTTTTGCCATGGCAATCATATCCGGAATAATATCATGATGTTGAAAGCCGAACCATTTTCCGGTTCTTCCAAAACCACTCATTACTTCATCCATGATAAGTAACATACCATTTTTATTACAAATTTCCCTTACAGCTTTCAGATATCCGACAGGATATTGAAAACAACCGGATGATCCTGATTCACCTTCCAGGATCATGGCGGCAATATTAGCCGGGCCTTCATAGGCGATAATACGTTCCAGTTGAGCAACCGCATCTACCAGTAAAGTTTCTTCGCTATGATTCCAACGATAGGCATATGGAATATCAATATGTACAAAATTGGGTGCTTGCTGGGCATCCGCAGGTAATTTTCTCGGATCACCACCGGCAGACATAACGCCATAAGTAGAACCGTGATAAGACTGGTAACGAGTTAGAATTTTATGTCTTCCTGTAGAAATGCGTGCAAGTTTTATAGCATTTTCAATAGAAGTAGCACCACACAAAGTATAGAATGCTTTATTAAGATCACCCGGACAAATCTCTGCCAGTTTTTTTCCCAGATCACCCCGAACTTTTGTGACGCAACTTGGCGTTACGTATGAAACCTGCTGCATCTGTTTTACAACGGCTTCGGTAATACGTTGATCGCCGTGACCAATATTCACGTTCATTAAACCGGAAGAGAAGTCAATATATTTTTTATCGTTATAATCGTATAAGTAAACACCTTCCGCATATTTTACAGCAATAGGTGACGTTCCTTTTTGTTTGCTCCAGCTGAACAAGGTATAATCCTGGTTATACTGTATAATTTCTTCAGCCTGCGAAATTGTTTGTATTGACACTTCTTTTAATTTTGAATTATAAATTATGAATTATGAATGAAGATGCACGTTCATTTATAATTTTCTATTTTCCATTTATTTTTGTGTTAGCTCATCCAGTTCACACCGGCATTGGCGTTCCATTTTGTTGTACTTTTTTTCAACTTCGTCCAGAATTCAATAGAACTTTTTCCGGTGATATCTCCCACACCGAATTTACTATCGTTCCATCCTCCGAATGAAAATGGTTCTCTCGGAACCGGCACGCCAACGTTTACGCCGATCATTCCGGCACTGGCATTTTCGATAATGTAACGTGCCATTCCACCATTTTGTGTAAAAACGGAAGCCGCATTTCCATAAGGATTTGCATTTTCAATGGCTAATGCTTCATCAACAGTTTTTGTGCGGATGATGGATATTACCGGACCAAAAATTTCTTCGGTGGCCACACTCATGTTTGGTTGTACATGATCAATTACGGTTGGCCCTACATATGTTCCTTTTTCTTTGCCGGGAACCTTTGTATTTCTTCCGTCAACTAAAATTTTTGCACCATCTTTTTCAGCTTCCGTAATGTAACGTTCAATACGTTCCTGGGATTCTTTATTAATAACGGCTCCTAGGTTTTTACCCGGAATAATTTTTCTTGCTTCTTCGCAGATTTTATCAATGATATTATCTACATCGCCCACACCAATCATGGCACTGGCTGCCATACAACGCTGACCTGCGCAACCACTCATGGAAGCGGCCACATTCTGAGCAGTCATTCCGGGGATAGCATCGGGTAATACCATCAGGTGATTTTTTGCACCACCTAATGAAAGGCAACGTTTATAATTTGAAGTAGCCCGTTGGTAAACCAATTTCGCAATTTTGGTTGACCCTACAAAAGAAATGGCTTCAATAGAAGGATGATCACAAATGGCATTCACGATGTCAACATCTCCATGCACCACATTGAAAACACCATCAGGCAAACCGGCTTCTTTTAATAATTCCGCCAATCTTCCGCAACTCAAAGGCACTTTTTCTGAAGGCTTCATGATCATACAATTACCCAGCGCGATCGCGTTCGGTAATGTCCAGTTGGGCACCATGCTCGGGAAATTGAAAGGTACGATGGAAGCAACCACTCCTAATGGAACATGCTCCGTTCTGCATTCTACGCCACGGCTAACCTCCAAAACTTCTCCTGTTACCAATTGCGGTAATGAAGTTGCAAATTCGGTAAGTTCAATACTTTTTTCAATTTCTGCCACCGATTCACCGTATGTTTTACCGTTTTCTTCAGAACATAATTCTGCAAGTTCTTTAAGGTGTTTTTCTAAAAGATATTTATACCGAAAGAAAACCTGCACTCTTTCTTTTATAGGAGTTTTACTCCATGCCGGAAACGCAGCTTTAGCAGCATCAACAGCCTTTTTTAAATCGTTTGAAGTAGACATTGGAACCGTGGATAAAAGGTTTCCGTCTAAAGGAGAAATAACGTCAAGCGTTTTAGAACTTTCGCTGGCAACAAACTGACCACCGATAAAATTTTGTATAGGTTGATATTTCATTAGAATTATAAAATATTTTCAATTATTTAATAGAAAACTAAAAATAATGCAAAATGTGATACCAAAATAAAAATATTTTTACTTTCTTTACAATATGAGCACAAAGCTTTTTGCTACGCTAGATGACCTGGATTTTCAGATTTTGAATTTTTTGCAGAAAGATGGAAGAATGTCCTTTACGGTTATAGCGGAAAAACTGCAAGTTTCCATAGGAACTGTTAGAACCAGGCTCAATAAACTGATTGATGATGGCACCATCAGCATCATCGGAAGAGTAGATCCGGATAAAGTAGGATTTCATTGTTATGCGCACATTGCTGTATATATAAGACCAGCTACTTTTAAAGAAAAAGTGGCAGAAATTATTTCCCGTTTACCCGAAGTCAGTTTTCTGGCCATGACATCCGGCGAATATGATCTGGAAGTTGATGTGATGTGCCGGGATAATAACCATCTGGTGCAGTTTGTGAATGAAATTAGTATGCTGGAAGGAGTTGATCACACCAAAACAACGATTTATTTTAAAGTGTATAAATATGCACAACCGGATCTAAACCTCCTGAAAATTTTGTAAATTGCCTATTCCCGGTTTTTTGTTAGTTAGATATCCTCCTATAACTAACAGATATACCAAACAATTCTCCCTTGGGCACTGTTACTCATATAATATGCATATGAAAAAAATTTTCATTTTATTGTTCTTTGGAATTTATTTTTTGCCCTCTGTAATGGCACAGAACTCTGGTTATTGGAAAGCATCAGACACGAACAAATCAAATATTAAAAAGGATAAATCTGCAAGCAGACTCACATTTCCGAAAGAATTCAAAATTTTCACTTTAAACATTCAGGAATTAAAAAACCAATTGTTTTCAGTTGTAGCAAATAGAGAGCAGCATACGGCAATAATTACATTACCGAATGTAGATGGACTTTTAGAAGAATTTGAAATTGTGGAAGCTTCCAACTTTGAACCGGCCTTGCAGGAACGTTATCCTGAGATCAGGGCTTTTTCAGGAAGAGGAATTACCGATAAATATGCAACACTTAAATTAAGTTACTCGCCACAGGGAATCCAGTCAATGATTTTTCGTACCGACAGAGTGAATGAATTTATTGAACCGTTTTCTTCTGACCATACCATATATGCAGTTTTTGTTGCGTATAGAAACGGGCTTCAATTACCGTGGAATTGTTCTACGCAGGATGCGGATCTAGTGTCAGATATAAATCAGCAGATAAACAGTACACATTTGGCGGCAAGATCTGGTGGCGATCTCAAAACGATGCGGTTAGCGCAATCGGTAACTGCTGAATATTCTAATTATTTTGGTGCCACTACTTCAGTACAATCCGCATTGGTTTTAGCCGCGGTAAATAATACCCTTACAAGATGTAATGGTGTGTATGAAAAAGATTTG
>JBKJSZ010000318.1:0-3924 GCA_046593675.1 Ferruginibacter sp. | reverse complement strand
ATCATCTTCCTGGTATCCATCCCATTATTATTATATACCCTTTTATTTGGTGTACAATTAAATGCAGGAACAAGATGGATCAGGCTTCCGGTCATCAATATGACTTTTCAAACTTCTGATCTTGCAAAACTTGCCATATTCATGTACCTGAGCCGTATGCTTAGCAGAAAGCAGGCCGTAATAAAAGATTTTAAGAAAGGATTTTTACCTATAATAATTCCGGTGGCAACAATAGTTTTATTGATTGCTCCAGCCAATCTTTCCACTGCTTTATTAATCGGAGGAACCAGTATGTTGTTGATGTTTATTGGCCGCGTGAGTTTAAAGCATATTGGTTTTACTATGGCTATTGCCATGATTCCTATTATTTTTTTAATGGTGATCGCGGTAACCTATTACGATAAACAAACGAAAGAAACGAGTAAGTTGCCGGCCATACTATCAACAGGGCGTATTCCCACATGGATCAGCAGAGTGCAGACTTTCATGTACAGTACTAAGGAAGATGATAATGAAAAAATGTACCAGATAAATCAGGCTAAGATCGCAATTGCAAAAGGTGGTTGGTTTGGACGAGGACCCGGAAACAGTGAACAAAGAAATTTTCTTCCGCACAGTTACAGCGATTTTATTTATGCGATCATCATTGAAGAATATGGAATTATAGGAGGTGCTGTAATGATCGGAATTTATCTTTTGTTTTTGTTCAGATGTATACGGTTATATAGAAAATGCCCTTATGCATTCGGTGCTTTCCTGGCATTGGCGTTAAGTTTTACTTTGGTCATTCAGGCAATAGCGAATATGGGCGTGAATGTAAATCTTTTTCCAAATACAGGTGTAACACTTCCACTCGTAAGCATGGGAGGAAGTAGTTTTTTATTTACATGTATGTCGATAGGAATTATTTTAAGCGTTGCAAGAAATGTGGAACAGCTGGAAGGACAACTAATACCCGTTGTGGATTTGAACGAACCGCAACAGGAAGAAGAAAAGTAAATGCCATTGAAGAGTCAACGGATCATATTGGCAGGAGGTGGAACAGGCGGACATATTTTTCCGGCGATTGCCATTGCTAATTCAATAAAAAAGAAAGCGCCGGACACTGAAATTTTGTTCGTAGGAGCGAAAGGTAAAATGGAAATGGAAAAAGTACCGCAGGCAGGATATAATATTGAAGGTTTGACGATTGCGGGTTTTAACAGAAGTTCTTTGATTAAAAATATTTCATTGCCTTTTAAACTGGCGTATAGTTTTTTACAGGTGGCAGCCATCTTTAAAAAATTTAATCCCACCGCCGTAATTGGTGTGGGCGGATATTCCAGTTTCCCGGTAATGAAATATGCACAAACAAAAGGTATTGCCACATTCATTCATGAAAGCAATTCTTTTGCTGGAAAAAGTAATATGCTGCTGGGTAAAAATGCTACAATGGTATTTACCGGCGGAGAAGGAATGGAGCAATTTTTTCCGGCAAAAAAAATAATGGTAAGTGGAAATCCTGTTCGGTCAACCATTGTGTCCAATACAATCAGTCATTTGGATGCAAAAAAATATTTTGGACTGGATGAAACAAAACCGGTGATCTTATGTGTCGGGGGAAGTTTGGGTGCAAAGAATATTAACGAAGCTTTACACTCGCATCTGCCAAAACTGATGAATGAAAATGTACAATTGATCTGGCAAACGGGAAAACCTTTTATGGAGAAGGCCATGAAAATTGCAGAAGGTTTACAAGGTGTGTATGTAACAGATTTTATTGCCAACATGGAATTCGCTTATAATGCGGCAGATGTAGTGTTGAGCAGAAGTGGTGCGATGGCTGTTGCAGAATTATGTGTAGTAAAAAAACCTGTTGTATTTGTGCCATTTCCTTTTGCAGCAGAAGATCATCAAACGGTGAATGCACAAAGGCTGGTTAAGGTGGAAGCCGCTCTGATGATAAAAGATAATGAGGCGATGGATACATTAATACCGGAGTTATTGAGGTTAATAAAGGATAATAGTACACAACAAAAACTGATTGATAATATTTCAAAACTGGCTGTTTTACATGCAGATGAAATAATTGCTGATAAAATTTTAGAATTACTGAATTGAAAGATCTAACCAACATATCGAATATATATTTTCTCGGAATAGGAGGAATCGGCATGAGCGCTCTTGCTCGTTATTTTCATAGCAAAGGAGTTAAAGTTTCAGGCTACGACAAAACAGAAACACATTTGACCCACGAGTTACAACGCGAAGGAATTGCCGTACACTACACCGATGATATTAACCTCGCAGATGACAAATCACAATTAGTGGTGTACACTCCTGCTATTCCATCTGATCATGCTGAACTAAATTATTTCAGAAAAAATAATTACAGCCTGCTGAAAAGAAGTGAGTTGTTAGGGTTAATTACTAAATCTTCATTCAATATTTGTGTGGCAGGAACACACGGTAAAACTACTACGAGTGCCATGATAGCACACATTTTACGTGATACCAATTATGGATGTAATGCATTTTTAGGTGGTGTTGCTGTAAATTATCAAACCAATTTCTGGAGCAGTAACAACGATGTTTCTGTTGCTGAAGCAGATGAATTTGACAGAAGCTTTTTACAATTATTTCCTGACGTTGCTGTGATTACCTCCATGGATGCAGATCATCTGGATATTTACGGAACAGAAGAACAAATGCAGGAAGCGTTTATTGAATTTTCATCTAATATCAAAAAAGGGGGATTGTTAATTAAAAAAAGAAATATCAGTCGCACGCATGATCTTAAAGGTGATTCTCAGATAACGTATAGTTTAACTGATAAACAATCAGATGCATTTGCGGAAAACATAACTGTAACAAATGGCTCTTATCAATTTGATATTGTATTGAATGGCGAAAAGAAAAAAGCCTTTCAATTGAATATGGGCGGATTGCATAACATAGAAAATGCAGTCGCCGCTATTTCAGTAGCTTATTATTTATCAATTGAAGAATCTCTTATAAAAAATGCATTGGCTTCTTTTTCAGGTGTAAAAAGAAGATTCGAGTATATTATTAAAAATTCAGATCGGGTCTTTATTGATGATTATGCACATCATCCCGAAGAACTACGTGCATTGATCAGCAGTACTAAAGAATTGTTTCCTGATAAAAAATGTTTGATTGTTTTTCAACCGCATTTATATTCAAGAACCAGGGACCTTGCAGATGATTTTGCAGAAGTGCTGGATATGGCGGATGAAGTTATGCTGCTACCGGTTTATCCTGCCAGAGAATTGCCGATAGAAGGAGTAAACAGTAAAATGATTTTGGAAAGAATGAAAATGCCTTTGAAACAAATAGTATCAAAAGAAGAACTCTTAAAAATTATCTCTGAAACCAAACCTTCTTTATTAATAACATCGGGAGCCGGTGATATTGATACATTAATTCAACCTTTAAAAAGTATACTGCTATAGTGAAATGGGTTAATAAAAATAAGTTGCGTTTTATTTTACTTACCGCTATGTGGATAGTGTTGGGTTGCGGAACGCTTATACTCTTAGTATCTGCCGTTACTACAACCAATGAACGCCAATGCGCCGGAATACATGTTAGAATTACCGGTGTAAGTAATAATTATTTTATTGATCAGCAGGATGTAGAAAATATTATTACGGCACATACCGGAAATAAATTCAAAGGAAAAGCTATCACAAATATTGACCTCAAAGCCATCGAAAATATTCTGAAAAAAGAAGTTTGGATCAAAGATGCTGAATTGTATTTCGATAACAACAACATTCTTGAAGCGGAAATAGAAGAACGGGAACCGGTGGTAAGAATATTTACAACGAACGGTACAAGTTATTATGTTGACAGCAGCTTAATGATGTTACCATTAAGCGAAAAATTTTCTGCAAAACTTCCGGTGATTACCAATTTTCCGAC
>JBKJSZ010000278.1:0-3178 GCA_046593675.1 Ferruginibacter sp. | reverse complement strand
TTGGGTATAGCCGTATTCCATATGCGGCAGCTGTGGAAGGAGATTTTTTTAAAGTTTTTGCGAAACTACATCCTACTAAACATTTCCCCTACATTTCCTTATTATTTTTAGGTGCCCTTGCCTTTGTATTTTCTCTATTGTTTAGACTGGGTGACATCATCAATGCTATTTTAGCAATGCGCATTTTAATACAATTTATCGGTCAGGGTATTGGCTTGATATTATTGAAAAGAAGCAGAAAAAATATTTCGTTTGGTTATAAGATGCCTTTATATCCTTTTCCAGTTTTTATTGCTATTGCAGTATGGTTGTTTATTTTATATTCAACCGGTTTGCAAATGATGTTGTATGGTGGTATTGTGATTACTTTAGGCGCCATCGTATATTTTATAAAAGCGGGTTGGCTTCATGAGTGGCCTTTTAACAAAAAGCAAGTGGAGATTAATAATATATAATGGATTTATTTTTGCAATAACAGCATAAAAAATAAACAGTGCGGAATTATTATTTAATATCTATATTCCTTTCTTTTAGTATGATTAGTTGCCACAACGCGTTGAAAGTTACTGATATCATGATATTGGAAAATTATCCTTCCGGCTCAGCTATGGTTAGCGTGGATGACCGAATTTTTTTAGTAGGTGATGATGCTTCTTATATATGTGTAATAGATAAAAATTTTAAAGTTATTGATACCATTCAATTGCTGGAAAAAACTGAAACAAGAATTCCAAAACCTTTGAAGCATGATTTAGAAGCGGCAACGCTGGTATATGTAAATAAACAGCCGTATATTTTATTATTAGGTTCAGGCTCTTTAACTCCTTACCGTAATACTTTGGCGTTAGTGGATGTGAAAAATAAAACTAAAGAAATTCTGGATGTCAAACCTTTTTATGACAGGTTAACTGAGGCAGGTATAGAACAAATAAATATTGAAGGTGCCGCTACGTATCCCGGCGGTTTGATATTGGTAAATCGTGGAAATAAAAGTTATCGGAAAAATCATTTGATCTTTGTTTCTGATAATTTCTGGAATGATCAACAGAACGCAGGTATTCATTTAATGTCCGTTGGAGTAAATGAAGATTCCGCTGTTTTTAATGGTGTGTCAGGTCTGGAATATTCTAAACAGTCTGATAAATTATTACTTACCGTTTCTACAGAGGAAACCTATAATACTTATGGTGATGGCACCATAGGCAAAAGTTATTTGTGGATCATAAATGATATGTCTACTAAAAAAGGAAGAGCAGCTATTAATGCTGATCGCATAATTGATCTGGAAAAAGCAGAAGAAAAATTTAAATCTCAAAAAATAGAATCTGTTTGTATTATACAGGAAGACAAAAAGAAATTCCTACTCGCATTAGTGGCAGACAATGACGATGGTAAAAGTGTATTATTTAAGCTAACATTAGCGAAGTGAAATTTGGCGATAAAAAAATAATATCATTAATGATGATCTTTATATGAAAAAAATATTTTCTTTTTTCCTTTTCCTTTTTTGTGTTTTGCAATCCTCAAAAATTAAGGCACAATCGTTTTTGTACAAACATCATTTGAACACAAAAATTAAGTCAACACATAAATATCCGTTTAGTTTATACCATCAAAAAACAGAAATTAAAACAAATCTCTCCTGTAATGATGTAAGAAGTACAGCATCGTTTTATATATTCCGTTTGCGTTTGGATAATATGATGTGCCTGGTTCCCAAAAATGATTGTGAGCAAATACCTCTTTTTATTTCCCCGGAAAAATCCATTCAGATTCCCAATGTAACAGACACAAAAAAGGGTGTTGATTAATATATAATTTTCTTTTTACTTATAATTGATATTTCCAAAAGGAAACTAACGTAATTGTCTTTCTTAATTTAAAATGAACAAGAACACGCTGCTACAATTCCGAATAAGCAAATAAATAATTTTTTATACTCAATTTCTTGCGCCGTATCTATTGTTGAAAAGAAAGAATTTAAAAAATGAAAATATTTTATTACACCCGATTGCAGCGTAAAGCCCGCAGCCTGCGAGGACTTGAAGCGAAAAGCGGGACAGCGTGTTATATAAAAATGAAATGCAGTTGTACAATAAAATACAAAAGTATTTATTCAGGCCGTAGATTGTTTCGCAACATGGTTGTGTCACACTCTTGTACAGTTGTACAGAATCAACGTTAAAATTTACAAAGATTAAAAACGGGCCACATCGAATTCAAAATGTTTAATGAAGCTATCACTCTTTGTGAAAGATGTTATACCCGCCAGAGGGTATTTTTAATTCTGAAAAGATTTGCATCAACCTATCCTTTCATTTTAAATGCCGCTATTGCATTTTTTGAAAATGTACTTAATATCAAACGCCCGCTGATAGCTGCCCGCTCTTTTAATAATTTATCCCAATGTTCTGTGCCTTGCCAGAATACTTTTTTTAATTCCGCCATTGCGTGAGGGCTGGAATGAGCCAATGTGTGCGCAAGTTTACCAACGGATTCGTCCATGCCATTTATATCGGTATGCACTTCTGCAAATAAACCTTTTTTCTTAGCCCATTCACTGTTTCTCCAATTGGTTGCATCTATGCTTAAAGCGCTAAAAGCGGCAGTACCAATTTTTCTTTCCACTGCAGGTCCTACTACAAAAGGACCAATACCAACAGAGAGTTCGCTCAATTTAATATCGGCTTTGTCCACCGCGATCGCATAATCAGCCGCTGCGGCTAAACCTACGCCGCCACCCACGCACCTGCCCTGGATGCGGGCGATAATAAGTTTCGAACATTTACGCATTTCGTTGATTACATTGGCAAAACCACTGAAAAATACCAAACCGGAATGCTCATCATTTATTTGTATCAGTTCATCAAAGCTGGCACCGGCACAAAAACTTTTTTCTCCGGCACTTTGCAGAATGATAACTCTTGTTTCATCATGATGTGCTGCATAATGTATTTCCTGCGCCAATGCGGCAAGAATTTTTCCCGGAAGCGAATTTGATTGCGGATGAAAAAATTCTATCGTGGTAATCCCCGCATGTGTTTCAGATCTTACATATGCATTAGTTGTTTCAATATTCATACTTTAAATTTTATTTTTCATTTGAACCATCGTTAAAATTGTTCCTACACCGGTAGCTTCGTCTGTATCATCAAAAATTTCCACATACCATTTTACA
>JBKJSZ010000157.1:0-12255 GCA_046593675.1 Ferruginibacter sp. | reverse complement strand
AACACAGGGATTTACATGGTGGAATTGAAAGATACGAACGGTAAACGCCTTGCGAGTGCTTCGGTAATTGTAAAATAAATTGAATTGTAAAATTTCCAAAGCCGCTGTACATCACAGCGGCTTTTTTGTTGGAAGTCAGTAGATTAAATCATGTAAAAAAATAATTAAATAAGTTATACGGCAGAGTCTTAAATTTGGCACTCCAAATAAACATATATGCAGAAAATTTACAAATTTATTTTACCGGTTTTAATCGGTTTAATGCCTTTTACATCGGTGTTTTCCCAATATAAAAGATGCGGTACGCAAGAAGCCATTGAACTTGCATTCAAACAAAATCCTAGTCTCAAAGTTCAGATGGAAATGAATGAAAAAAAATTAGGAGAAGCTATCACAAAAACTTTAGCACAAAGACAAACATCACCCAATAACAGCTCATTTGCACCTGCTGTTACTATTCCAATTGTATTTCATGTTGTTCTTACTGCAGCCCAACAGGCCCAGGTAACGGATGCCATGATCTTAGCCCAACTGAATATTTTAAACCAGGATTTTACCGGGTTTAATGCAGATAGTTCTAACGTACCTCCAGCATTTCAAAGCGTACGTGGGCATGGAACTTTCTCATTTTGCATGGCACAAAGAACGCCTGCAGGTTTAGCTACAAACGGTATAAATCGTGTTGTTTCAACAACCAGGTCAAATTCCAGCACTACGAATGATCCTATTAAAAGTACAGCCGCAGGTGGTTCAGATGTTTGGGATCCCACTAAATATGTAAATGTCTGGCTAACGAATTTTACGAATGCCAATTTGTTGGGATATGCCTCTTTCCCAATCGGTTCACAGGAAAACACCTCAGGAAATATTTCACAGCAAGGTGTAGTTGTGTTAGCACAATCCATTCCTGGAGGAACTGCGACACCTTATAATTTCGGACGAACTTTAACACATGAATTAGGTCACTTTTTCTGGTTAAGGCATATCTGGGGTGATGGCACTTGTGGAAATGACTTTCCAAATACACCCGGAATTGATGATACACCAGATCAATCCAATTCAACTTTCAATTGTCCCGGAACCGCACCTACAGTTTCGGCTCTTGCAGCAGGATGTGCTACAACAACCAATCCTCCAGGAAGAATGTTCCAAAACTTTATGGATTATACTGATGATGCTTGTATGACTATGTTTACAATAGGTCAGCAAATCCGTGCAGAGCAAGCCATAAATACCTTCAGAGCTTCTTTATTAACTTCAAACGGATGCCAGGCTTTAAGCGGGTTTAATTTCAATAATACTTCGGCATCTTCCAGCGTTTGTTCAGGACCAACCAGCGCAGCAGTTTCATTAAATACAACGGCTGAAGGTGGATTCAGTACACCCATCATACTTTCTGCATCAGGCGTACCAACTGGCGCAACAATTTCTTTCAGTGTGAATCCACTAACGCCCGGCAATGCAACAACGGTTACACTTAACAACGTGAATGTATTGGCAGCAGGCACTTATAATATTACTGTAACTGGTATAGCCGGTGCAGTAACCAAAAATACAACCCTCGTATTTATCGTGCAGGCGGGTGCTGGTCCATCTATTACAACGCAGCCAGCCGCTCAGGCAGTTTGTGTTGGGGCAGATGTAACATTTGCCTTATCGGCAACAGGCGCCACCAATTATCAATGGCAGGTAAATACAGGATCAGGATTTACAAATATCTCAGGTGCTAATTCATCATCTTATACCATTACTGGAACTACCGGTTCACAAAATGGTTATATCTACCAGGTGATTGCATCCACTCAGTGCGGATCAACTACATCAACAACAGCGTTGCTGAATGTTACCACTGCTGCTGCCATTACCACTCAGCCTGCTTCCACTTCTGCCTGTACAGGCGGAACAGCTTCTTTTACATCTGTAGCAAGCGGAACATCTTTGACTTATGTATGGGAAGTAAGTTCAGATGGCGGCCTTACCTGGGCAACCGTACCATCTGCAACCGGAGCAACATTAAACCTGAGTGCTTTAACCTCGGCAGAAAACGGTAATCTTTACAGAGTGAAAATCAGCAATAGTTGTGCAACAGCAACTTCTAATGCGGCAACTTTAACGGTGAACAATACGGCATCTATTCTTTCACAACCAACGGCGCAGAATGTATGTTCAGGTTCTTCCACTTCATTTATGGTAAGTGCTGCCGGAACAGGATTAGGATATCAGTGGCAGATAAGCACTGATGGCGGAACAACATGGAATAATATTGCAGGTGCTAATGCAGCAACGTATGCTATTGCCTCTGTTCCTCAGTCAGCTAATAATAATCGTTACAGAGTATTAGTTACCAGTACGTGTTCAGCAACAGGAACTCTTTCTGATGCGGTATTACTTACGGTATTTACACCGGTAACAGTAGATGTAGCTCCACCAAGAGAGATCAGGGGTTGTGTAGGAGATGATATCACTCTTACCGTAGTTGCCACAGGATCAGGTTTGAGCTACCAGTGGAATGAAAGTGTAAACGGCGGTACAAGTTATAGTGCAATACCTGGTGCAACATCCAGCAGCTATACTATTACCAACCTTGCAAGAAGATATGATGGCTACCTGTACACGGTAACCATAACAGGTGTACCATGCGGTTTAGTGACCACCTTACCAACCTTGGTAAGAGCGAACTTTAAGCCGGGCGTGGTATTGGCGCCAGCGCGTCCGAATACCGCTATCACACCATCCAGTAATACTACATTATATGCAACGGTAAGTCCGGTAGCACCTGCTACAGGAAGTTTTGTGTATAGCTGGACATTGAACAACCAGCCGATATCGGCCACAGGAAGTTCTGTATATGTTACACCGGATGCATTAGGAACGTATAGTGTAACAGTAACCGATACAAGTACCGGTTGCAGCAATACTTCCAATGCAGTTACCATCACAGATGCGGTAAGCAATGCGGTATTTATATATCCGAATCCAAATGTTGGACGATTCCAGGTAAGATATTATGGACCTGTAAACGGACAAACGGTAAGAACTGTGAATGTGTATGATGCAAAAGGAGCAAGAGTATTGACCAAAACCTATTCAATAGCCAGAACGTATGAAGGAATGGATGTTGATATGCGCAATATGAACACAGGGATTTACATGGTGGAATTGAAAGATACGAACGGTAAACGCCTTGCGAGTGCTTCGGTAATTGTAAAATAAATTGAACTGTAAAATTTCCAAAGCCGCTGTACATCACAGCGGCTTTTTTTGTAGGCTTTTTTTTAATTTATATTTTGTTGGCTATGAAACCAATGAGTAAGAATGTAAAATCGGGATTTGCTTTCGGTCTTTCAATGACCCTATATTTTATCCTTTACAATATTTATATTGACGATTCTACTCCTAAACCAGGCATACTAAAAAATATAATAGCCGCATTGTTCAGCGGTACGGTCGCAGGAATAATGTATGGAAATTTTATAGGAAGATTTTCTAAAAGAAATGAAAAAAAAAGGAAAGCAGAAAATAAAGATGAAGCCATAAATTAATTACCAGGCTATATGAAAGTTTCCATTTACAGCCTTAATGAAATACAAATGTTTGTTTTCAAAATAATCGGGCGATGATATTTTCTTAGTTCCAAATACAGGTTTAAAATTGAAATCGGTGAATACTTTTGTACCATAATCATTGAGATGGCTCATAAAATTATCGGGATACCTGGTTAGCAAATCAACAAAAACAAAAACAGATTCAAATCCTTTATACGCCATATCGGAAGGGTTGCCCTTATATTTTTGTGCATAGGCATTCTTCAACATCATACTGTATTGGTCGTTCTTATAATTATAATAAGGTGTAGTAAAATAAACAGGAAAATCCCTGAATTTTCTACTGATCACAAATCCATCCCAATTGGGCATACCGATCAGTTTACTTTTTTTATTTTTAGCTTTTGATAAAGCAGAAACCAAAGCTGATGCAAAAGTTTCTTCCAGGCTTCCACCTATAATAATATTTTCTTTAGTGGAATCCAGTTTGCTTACAAAGGTGTTGAAATTGTAATCTTTTATATTGATGGCTTCTAACTTCAATAATGCTTTTCCTTCCTGGTCATTTAAAGATTTAAAGTAATTATAAATGCGGTCTTCCTGTGAACCGTCTTTTTTTACCAGATAAATTTTATCATTTCCATTTATCTGTAATAAATATCCAAAAACAGCTTCGCAATGCGCCTTTAATGTGGAATTAAGAATAACTGTAAAAGGATTTCCTATAATACCACCATCATTAGGATAAGTGGAAGAAATAAATGGGATATTTTTTTTTAATGCAAAATCAGAGAGTTCTACTAAGTCATTATCACGTACAGATCCGATCATGAGATCAAGTGAATCTATAGTTTTGCCTGATACCAGCGAACGAATATTTCCATTAGCAGATTTTGTATCATAAAAATAAGCCTGGATATTTCCATTATATATTTTCAAACTGTCCAGGGCAATTATAGCACCTTGAAAAAAGTCTAGTCCCTGCAAAGTAAAACGTGGAAACCCGCGATTGTATTTATAGATGTCACCATCAAATACAGAGTCCGTATAAACCGGTGCAAAAATGCCCACTTTGTATGTGCGAAGATTTTTATCCTGGCAGAATACAGCGTTGGCCAAAAAAATACCAATCCATAAAAAACTTAACTTTTTCATAATCATTTATTCCCATTCTATGGTAGCAGGAGGTTTACTGCTGATATCGTACACAACCCTGTTTATTCCTTTCACCTTATTAATAATTTCATTGCTTACAGTTCCTAAAAATTCATAAGGCAGATGTGCCCAGTCGGCCGTCATTCCATCTACAGATGTTACGGCTCTTAAAGCAATCGTAAATTCATAGGTTCTTTCATCACCCATCACACCCACACTTTTTACCGGTAATAAAATGGCTCCCGCCTGCCACACTTTATCATATAATCCTGAACTTTTCAAATTCTCTGTATAAATGAAATCAGCCTCTTGCAATAATTGTACCTTTTCCTCCGTCACTTCTCCCAATATCCGAATGCCTAGTCCGGGCCCGGGGAATGGATGTCTTTGAATCATGTCTGGCGGGATACCCAATTCTAATCCAATTTTTCTTACTTCATCTTTAAAAAGCAACCGTAAAGGTTCTACTAATTTCAGTTTCATGGTTTCAGGCAATCCGCCAACGTTGTGGTGCGATTTAATTGTAACAGAAGGACCATGTACAGAAACCGATTCAATTACATCAGGATAAATCGTTCCCTGTCCTAAAAAATCAATATCCGTTAGTTCATGTGCAGCCTGATCAAATATGTCAATAAAACTTTTCCCGATTGATTTTCTTTTTTCTTCCGGTAGAACTTTCCCGGCAAGTTTTGTGTAAAAATGTTCTTTTGCGTCAATGCCACGAACGTTTAATCCAAGTTTTTTGTAACTGTTCATTACAAGCTCAAACTCATTTTTTCTTAAAAGACCATTGTCAACAAAAATGCCTGATAAATTATCGCCAATAGCCTGTTTTATCAACGTAGCAGCAACCGTACTGTCAACGCCGCCGCTCAATGCCATTACCACTTTTTTATCACCTATCTGTTGTTTAAGTGCGGCAATGCTATCTGTTATAAAATGCGCTGGCGTCCAGTCTGCAACACAATTACAAATTTGTAAAAGGAAATTTTTTATAATTATTTTCCCTTCTGTAGAATGATATACTTCCGGATGAAACTGCAGGCCATATAAAGGATGATGGCCATTTTTAATACGAAATGCAGCAACAGGAATTGATTGTGTTGATCCTAATATTTCAAAATTATCCGGAAGAATTTTGATGGTATCACTATGGCTCATCCACACCTGCGAAACCGCAGAAAGTCCATCTAATAAAACATCAGATAACGCTATACTTAGAGAAGCGCGGCCATATTCTCTTTTGTCGCTTTTTTCCACTGTTCCTTTAAATTGTTTGGCTGTAAGCTGGGCACCATAGCAAATTCCCAAAATCGGATAATTGGAGGATAATTCTGCGATGTTAACAGCAGGCGCCTCTTTTTCATTTACTGAAAAGGGAGAACCCGACAAAATAATTCCTTTAATGGTATGATCTTTCGGTATTGCTTTATTGAATGGAATAATCTCACAGAAAACATTGGCTTCTCTAACAACTCTTGCAATCAATTGAGTATATTGAGAACCAAAATCAAGAATAAGAATTTTCTCTGTCATGTGGCGAAGATAAATTAATTAGAAGTGTATAATTTGCGCTTACATTTCCTTCTCAAAACTTTATAAAATGCGACTACTAATATTTCGTTTCATTTTAATGCTGATTTTATTTTCAGGATGTACGCTTCATACAGGAAGTGGTAAGTACATTCAAAAGAATATTGATGGTAATTTTAATGCAATACATATTTCAGGGCCTTATAAAGTAGAAATAAAAAATGGAGAGGCCTGTTCTGTGGTTCTGGAAACGGATGACAATCTTTTACGGAAGACAAATGTTTCTATTGAAAACAATACACTCACAGCAAAAATCAAAGGGAATAATTTTAAAAACGCTCATTTTAAATTAATAGTCACTTCCCCGGAATTTATTATGATTGATGGTTCCGCTGCTGCTGATTTTTTAATAGTTGATGATGTACGTTCAAAAAATATTTTGAAGATCAAATTATCCAGTTCTTCTTCATTAAAAGGAAAAGTTGACGCTCCGGAAATTCACCTGACAACAAGTAGCGGAAGTAAAATAGATGTTCTGGGCAGAACGAAGAAATTGTTTGTAGAAGGTTCCAGTGGTTCTGATATACATGCCGATGGTTTGTTAAGTGAAACCACTTCTGCAAAAGCAAGCAGTGGTGCCAATATATCTGTATATGCAAGTATTAGCCTGGATGCGGCTGCATCGAGTGGAGGAAATATAACATATAAAGGAAATGGAAATGTACAGAAGCAAACAAGTAGTGGAGGAAATATTATCAATGAATAATTACATCAAAACACATTAACAGGGCATCCTACTTTAGATTTCCTTGAACCTGATTTATTTTCAACATTATTATTTAAAAGATACCGTAACCTTAAACAGGTGATATAATACCAATCTTTAAGTTTCGGGTTTCCTCTTTGAGAACCGGCTGCAGGATAACCCGGCCCATGTAAAACTTCATCTCCGCGATAAGCTAATTCAACCGCATACGGTCCCCGAAAATTCGACAATAAAGCAGAATCTGCATAATCTCCACTTACATCGTCCAGATAATCGGTAAACAATTTCCTTAAACCTATCTCTAGTCCTAATTGAAGATTGGGAGTTAATGCCATTTTGAAACCACCACCAAAAGGAATCGCAAACTGGGTGAGCGAATATTCTTTAATGTCGGGATATTCCGGAATTCCCTGGCCCTCCGTTCCCAGAGGTTTTAGAAATACTTTCGTTCCGGCCACTCTTGTATATGGATCATACTTCATCACGGCTATGCCTCCAAATGCATAAGGCGTAATACTTCTTTCCCCTAAATCAAACAAATTGTATTCGAGTGCAAGGTGTAATTCTTTAAGACTGGTTTCAAAATTCAGGTTTCTGAAATCAATACCCACAGCGTTTGGGTTTGTCTGATCCGACCCTGAAAGTTTGGTCATTATTATCCCGGTACGTGCGATCCAATGAGGGCTGACGTCAAATGAAAGTCCTATTCCTCCGGCCATATGCGCATTAACAAAAGTAAAACGTCCCTGGAGATCACCCTGATAATTAGAAATTCCTGCATACAAATCTGCATTAAGCCTTTGTGCATTACAGTTCAGGGAATATATTACGAGAGCCAGCGCAATTACTTTGTACATATTAAACTTGATTTTCAATAACCAGTTGCAAACCAAAAACCATTCCTTTAACCGGTTATTTTTTTTAATTTTTTATCTTGGAACCGGATTATATGTCTTTAATTATTAAAAAATAGGAAAATTTCCTGCCTTTTTGAACAAAACATTGAAAAAAGTTTACTTTTTATTTGACTGTTATCATATCAAACCCTATTTTTGCACTCCAATTTCAAAAAAGGAATTTTAAAGTTCTTTACATATGTCACAAAGAATCAGAATAAAACTGCAGTCTTACGATCACAACCTGGTTGACAAATCAGCTGAGAAAATTGTAAAGACTGTTCGTAGTACAGGTGCTGTGGTTACGGGGCCAATTCCTCTGCCAACGCACAAGAAAATATTCACTGTACTTAGTTCACCGCATGTTAATAAGAAAGCGCGGGATCAGTTTCAATTGTGCACGCACAAAAGATTATTAGACATTTACACAAGCAGCAGCCGTACAGTTGATGCTTTAAGCAAATTGGATTTGCCAAGTGGTGTAGATGTAGAAATAAAGGCTTGATGAACCTCCCGATACGTTCGGGAAGGCACCAGGTAAGTTCTTAAAAGAAAAAATGAACACTTAAGTCCTCCAAAGCTTTGCTTTATGGACCGCTGGGTATAAAATAGATACAATGAAAAGTATTATTGGAAAGAAAGTTGGCATGACCAGCATCTTTGACAGTACCGGCAAACAAACCGCCGTTACCATCATTGAAGCCGGACCATGTGTCGTAACTCAAAAGAAGACCGTTGAAACTGACGGTTATAATGCTCTCCAGATAGCGTTTGGTGATAAAAAAGAAAAGCACTCTCTCAAAGCCGAAATCAACCATTTCGCAAAAGCCAACACCGCTCCCAAAAAAGTAGTAAGAGAAATACGCGATAGCGAATCAGATAAGAATGTAGGTGAAGCCATCACTGTTGAAATTTTTGCCGAAGGCGATAAGATCGAAGTGGTAGGTACTACCAAAGGAAAAGGTTTCCAGGGTGTTGTAAAACGTCATGGATTTCATGGTGTTGGTGGACAATCTCATGGCCAGCACGATCGTTCAAGAGCTCCCGGTTCTATTGGTAATTCCTCTGATGCCAGTCGTGTATTTAAAGGAATGCGCATGGCAGGAAGAATGGGTGGCGACAGAGTGAAAATGAAAGGCCTTAAAGTGGTTAAAGTTTTCGCAGACAAAAATTACATTTTGGTAAGTGGTTCTGTTCCGGGCCACAATGGTTCCATCGTTTTAATACAGAAATAATTATGCAAGTAGATATCTTAACTATAAAAGGCGAAAAGACCGGCAGAACAGTTGAACTTCCGGAAGAGATCTTTGGTATCGAACCAAATGATCACGTAATCTACCTCGCTGTAAAACAATTTCAGGGCGCACAGCGTCAGGGAACACACAAGGTGAAAACACGTATGGAAGTGAAAGGCTCTTCCAAAAAATTACACAAACAAAAAGGAACCGGCGGTGCTCGTAAGGGTAATTTAAGGAACCCCTTGTATAAAGGTGGTGGTAGTATTTTCGGACCAAAACCGCACAAATACGATATCAAATTGAATCGTAAAGTGAAAGATCTTGCAAAAATGAGTGCATTGGCATATAAAGCAAAAGAAAATGCCATTGTTATTCTGGAAGATGTGAAAATGGATACACCAAAAACAAAAACTTTCACAGGTATCCTGAATAGCCTGGGCCTTAGCAGAAAGAAAACATTGTTCGTGATTCCTGAATACAATGATAATCTTTACCTGAGCATGAGAAATGTAACCGGTGTAAACGGAACATTATTGAGTGATATGAACACGTATGACATCCTGGATGCAAATGTTCTGGTAATGACGGAAAGCGCAGCAAAATTGTTTAACGATTCGGAAGCTGTAGAAGCATAAGAACAAAATAAAATAAACTGACATGAAACTGTCTGATGTATTAATAAAGCCGATTTTATCTGAGAAAGCCAATAAGCAAGCAGAAAAAATGAACCGTTACACTTTTGTAGTGGACAGAAAGGCAAATAAACTGGAGATAAAAAAAGCGGTTGAACAATTTTACGGTGTACAGGTAGAGAATGTTAATACCTCTGTTGTACCTAGTAAATTAAAATCGAAATATACCAAAGCCGGTTTCATTACAGGACGCAAACCTGCAAAGAAAAAAGCACTGGTAACAGTTGCAGAAGGCGAAACAATCGATTTATACGGAACGGTATAATCGCAATCAATTAAGGAATGGTGGTCAGCACCGCAAAGTTTTGACAAATAAAAGATTTTAAAAATGGCACTTAGAAAATACAAACCGGTAACCGCAGGAACCCGTTGGAGAATTGGTAATGCTTATGCAGAGATCACCACCAACATCCCTGAAAAATCTTTGCTGGAAAAGCAAAAGAATACGGCCGGCAGAAACGCACAGGGCAGAAGAAGTATGAGATATATGGGTGGTGGTAATAAAACCATGTACCGTATTATCGATTTTAAAAGAAATAAGAAGAATATTCCTGCTGTTGTTAAATCAATTGAATACGATCCAAACCGAACTGCATTTATCGCTTTATTGGCGTATGCAGATGGTGAGAAACGTTATATCCTTGCCCCACAAGGGCTTCAGGTTGGTCAAACTGTTTCCAGTGGAGATAGCGTTGCCCCTGAATTAGGAAATGCTTTGATGTTAAAGAATATGCCTTTAGGTACTAATGTTCATAACATTGAAATGCAACCCGGACAAGGTGGTATTCTGGTAAGAAGTGCAGGAACTTCAGCTCAGCTTAGTAACAAAGAAGAAAAATTTGCAGTTCTTAAAATGCCAAGTGGCGAATTAAGAAAAGTGTTGATCAATTGTTATGCAACTGTTGGTGTAACCAGTAACAGTGACCATAACCTGGAAAGCATGGGTAAAGCAGGCCGTAACCGTTGGAAAGGTATTCGTCCTCGTACACGTGCGGTAGCCATGAACCCGGTAGATCACCCGATGGGTGGTGGTGAAGGTAGAGCATCAGGTGGTCACCCTCGAAGCAGAAAAGGTAAATATGCAAAAGGTCAGATCACACGTACAAGAGGTAAAGGATCAGATAAAATGATCATAACACGTAGAAACGGTAAGAAATTACCTAATAAATAAAATAAAATTTGCAAATATGCAACGTAGCGTATTGGCGGATTTTGAAAGTTAAAATGGTCCGGCTAGCCGCGACAAATAAACAAGATTTTTAAATAGGTGGGAGGAATTTGCACACATGCACAACATCTCATCAGAAAATTAAATAAATGGCTCGTTCGTTAAAAAAAGGTCCTTATATCGATGCAAATCTGGAGAATAAAGTTTTTGCGATCAATGAAGGAAAAAACAAGAAAGGTGTAATCAAAACATGGAGTCGCAGAAGTACCATTTCTCCGGATTTCGTAGGACATACTTTCGCGGTACATAACGGCAATAAATTTATTCCTGTGTATGTAACAGAATTCATGGTTGGTCATAAATTAGGGGAATTTGCTCCAACGAGAAATTTCCGTGGCCATTCCAGCAAGAAAGGATAAAATTAATTGCAGATTTGCGGATGTTCAAATGTGCAGTGGAAGAGAGAAAAATTAAAGCATTAAAAATAGGAGAGAAGGTTTACCTATCTCTTCTGAAAATAAAACAAAATGGAAGCAGTAGCAAAACTGAATAATTATCCAACTTCACCACGTAAAATGCGTTTACTCGTAGACCTTATCCGTGGAATGGAGATTGAAAAAGCACTGGCGGTTCTTGACCACAATCCAAAACATCCGGCTGTTCCTTTAAGGAAACTGGTATTGTCTGCGATCAGTAACTGGAAAGCAAAGAATGAAGGCGCTGATGAAAATTCATTGATAGTTAAAACGATCATGGTGGATGGTGCAAGAGTGATCAAGCGTATGCGCCCGGCTCCACAGGGACGTGGATACAGGGTTCGCAAACGCAGCAATCACGTAACAGTTATTGTTGATGCAAAAGATCTTACAAAAGTAAAATCCAAAGCAAAAACGCCTGCTGCTGAAACAAAAAAATTGAAAGGTAACGCAACTAAATAATTTTAAACTTTCCACCTTCAGGTGAAAAGAACAAACAAATAATATGGGTCAAAAAACAAATCCGATAGGTGCAAGATTAGGTATCATCCGTGGTTGGGACAGTAACTGGTACGCCAGCAAAAAAGACTACGCAGGAAAACTGATCGAAGATGATAAAATCAGAAATTATCTGAATGCACGTATTAACAAGGGTGGTATAGCAAAGATCGTTATTGAGCGTACGCTTAATAAACTGATCATTACCATTCATACTTCAAAGCCAGGTATCATCATTGGTAAAGGAGGAGGAGAAGTTGACAGAATTAAAGAAGAATTGAAAAA
>JBKJSZ010000130.1:0-3369 GCA_046593675.1 Ferruginibacter sp. | reverse complement strand
GTTGTTGCGGAAGCTTTTGCTTTTGGATTAATTATTTTGAAAAAAGACATTTTTTCTTTCGGGTTGTAAATGTTACGAGTTATAAGTGTTGAGTTTTGAATGAAAGTATTTGTGTTGGTTGAATTAATCCAAAATTTCGAATTAATTCAACACTTAACATAATATTTTATCCTTTCAACTTTTCGTTGCCCTTATGTCTACCGCTGTCACGTAAAGTTTTCTTTTCCATATTTTTTTGAAATGCTTCCGTGAGGTTAACACCTGTTTGATTGGCTAAACACATCAATACCCATAATACGTCCGCCATTTCATCACCAAGATCTTTTCCTTCATCGGTTTTTTTAAACGATTGTTCCCCATATGTTCTAACCATTAATCTTGATAATTCTCCCACTTCTTCCATTAATATTCCAAGGTTGGTTAATTCACTGTAATATTTTACGCCGATGGTTTTGATCCATGTGTCTACAGATTGTTGCGCTTCTTCAATTGTCATTATTCTTTATTTTTTGAATCAATGATGATGGTCACGGGTCCATCGTTTAATAAACTCACCTGCATGTCGGCACCAAAGATGCCTGTTTCAATTTTTTTTCCCAGATCTGATTCCAGTTGCAGAATCATTTGTTCATACAAAGGAATGGCTTTCTCAGGTTTTGCTGCCCTGATATAACTCGGCCGGTTTCCTTTTTTTGTTAATGCAAACAAGGTAAACTGGCTTATGATCAGAATATCGCCGTTTATTTCTTTAATACTCAGGTTCGGAATCTTTTGTGCATCATCAAAAATGCGTAACTGAACGATTTTGGAGCTTAACCATTTGATATCTTCCGATCCATCTGCCTCCTCAAAACCAATTAAAATTAATAATCCTTTTCCTATAGAACCATTAACGTTTCCTTCTATTGAAACGGATGCACTTTTAACTCTTTGAATAACAACCCGCATAATTTTTGAATTAACATACAATGATACCATCATTCCCTCTGATGCATTATTGTTATCGCATATTTATCGCAAAAAAAAATTATTTCTTTCCACAAAAAGTGCAAAACGCTTAAAACATAAGATGCTCTTGATGTTATTAATTTTTCAATTGTTTTTTCCACAATTTGGGGATATCAATAACGAGGAAACCTCAATGCTAAAAGATATTTTCGTTTCCCTGCAAAGGAAAAAACAAAACTACTAACTATCCATATATGGCAGCAAAACAATCCCCAAAAGCACTTCATTTCACCCGGCAATTTACCCGCGATGGCGTCAGTCCATTCGAAATATTTGAATACGATTACCGTACATCTGTAATTAAAAATCCTACAGGTGAAACGGTATTTCAGATGGATAATGTGGAAGTTCCCAAACAATGGAGTCAGATCGCAACCGATATTCTTGCACAAAAATATTTTCGTAAAGCTGGCGTACCACAACCGGATGGCACATCAGGCCGTGAGACCTCTTCAAAACAGGTAGCACATCGTATGGCGCATTGCTGGAGAGTTTGGGGCCAACGCTATAATTATTTTGCTTCTGAAAAAGATGCAGAGATCTTTTATGATGAGCTGGTTTATTCAATTTTAAACCAGGCTTGTGTGCCAAACAGTCCGCAATGGTTTAATACAGGTTTGCATGAAGTGTATGGTATAACCGGAAAACCGCAAGGCCATTTTTATGTAGATCCCAAGGATGAAAAATTAAAAAAATCTACATCCGCTTACGAACGTCCTCAACCACATGCTTGTTTTATATTAAGTGTGGATGATGACCTGGTTAATGAAGGCGGCATCATGGATCTTTGGGTTCGTGAAGCACGAATTTTTAAATATGGTAGCGGTGTGGGAACAAACTTTTCCAGCATTCGTGGGGAAGGTGAAAAATTAAGTGGCGGTGGAACATCCAGTGGCTTAATGAGTTTCCTGAAAATTGGTGACCGTGCAGCCGGTGCTATTAAAAGTGGTGGAACTACTCGCAGGGCCGCAAAAATGGTTTGCCTGGATCTTGATCATCCTGAAATTGAAAAATTCATAAACTGGAAAGTAGAAGAAGAACAAAAAGTAGCGGCATTGATCGCAGCGGGTTATCCAAGTGATTATGAAGGCGAAGCTTATCGCACAGTAAGTGGACAAAACAGTAATAATTCCGTTAGAATTCCCAATTCATTCTTTAAGGCATTGGATCAGGAGAGCGATTGGGAATTAAAAGCCCGTGGTGATGGCCATACCATGAAAACCGTAAAAGCAAAACAATTATGGGAAACCATCAATTATGCTGCATGGCGTTGTGCTGATCCGGGAACACAATACGATACTACCATTAATGAATGGCATACCTGTCCTGAAGGTGGTCGCATCCGTGCTTCCAATCCATGCAGCGAATACATGTTTTTAGATAATACGGCTTGTAACCTGGCCAGTGTGAATCTTCGTCGCTTCTTTAATGAAGACAATAATATTTTTGATGTTGCCGGTTTTGAACATACCTGTCGTTTATGGACAGTAGTATTGGAAATTTCTGTATTGATGGCTCAGTTTCCATCACAGGAAGTTGCGCAATTAAGTTATGATTACCGCACTTTAGGTTTAGGGTTTGCCAACCTTGGAAGTATGTTAATGGTAAGCGGTATTGCTTACGACAGTGAAGAAGCAAGAGGTATTACAGGTGCTATCACCGCTATTATGACGGGAGTTTCTTATAAAACATCTGCGGAACTCGCTTCTTTCTTAGGAACTTTCTCAAAATATAAGGAAAACAAAAAACATATGTTGCGGGTGATGCGTAACCATCGTGCGGCAGCGTATGATGCCATGGATGCCTACGAAGGAATTGAAATTAAACCACATGGTATCAATGCAAAATATTGCCCGGATTATTTATTGACTGCGGCCACTAAAGCATGGGATGATGCAGTACAATTGGGAGAAAAATTCGGTTACAGAAATGCACAAACAACCGTTATTGCCCCAACAGGTACCATCGGGCTAGTTATGGATTGTGATACTACAGGTGTTGAACCGGATTTCGCATTGGTTAAATTTAAAAAATTAAGTGGTGGTGGTTATTTTAAGATCATCAACCAAAGCGTACCGCAAGCTTTACGTAACCTTAAATATTCTGAAAAACAAATTGAGGATGTTGTAAATTTCGCAAAAGGTCATGCCACCTTAAAAGGTGCGCCATACATCAATGAAATTTCATTAAGTGAAAAAGGATTCTTGCCGGTTGAACTGGAAAGATTGAATGGCTCAATGGCAAGTGCTTTTGAAATTGGATTTGTATTTAATGTCTATACTTTAGGAGAAGCCTGTTTACAACGCCTGGGCTTTACTCCGGAACAATATCATGATTTTGAATGGAGCCTGCTGGAAGCTT
>JBKJSZ010000105.1:0-4137 GCA_046593675.1 Ferruginibacter sp. | reverse complement strand
CCCGAACCATTTATAACAAGGGTGTTATTAGTATTTGTAAAAATTCCGCCAGACATTGTCCAGTTGCCACCTAATGAATCAATGAAATTACCGGGCACAAAAGTTCCTGCCGTTAGTAAGAAATTATTTTTAATATTAAGAGCGCCATTAGCGGTTTTAGTTCCGGCTCCGGTAATAGACAGGTTACCATATGAAGCTGAAAAAGCAGAAAGTGAAGTTATTGTTTGTGCTGTTGAAGCACCATAATATTCCACGGTACTTAAACTATCTATATTATAAGAAGTAAAAGAAGGCATTGCATTCGTTCCTGCCAGCCGTAACTGGGCACCAGACCTGATTGCCAAAATTCCACCAGTAGCATCTCCCGTAAGGCTAAACGTTGATTGGTCTAATATGCCACTGAAAATATCCAGATCCGATACGTTGTTAATGTTGCTTGCCAGTGTAATAGATGATCCGGATGTTTTTTGTATATCAAATTGAGCAAGAGCAAAGGTTGCTGAGCCACCAATTACCCCGGAAATGTTTCCTGTAAAAAATGGCGATCCAATAGAAGCATCAAATAAATTATTATTTGTTAGATCATGAGAAATATTAAAATCAGATGTTGCTGCTACATTTCCCGTAACTGTAAAGTTATAAAATGTCGTATTTGGTGTACCAGAAACCTGGCCTGTAGCTGACGACATCGTAAAGGTTGACGTACCTCCATTTAATGTACCATTACTCTGAATATCGCCGGCCACGGAATAAGAAAAACTTCCTGCATTAAAAATACCTGAGGATGTGATCGTAAAATGACCACCCATACTCCATCCATTGCCTGGTGTTACTCCTACTGTATTTGAAATTAATACACTGCTTAATGAAACAGTTCCTGTGGTAGCAATGGCACCCGATCCGCCAAATGTAACGGTACCGGTACTAGTAAAAGCTGTTCCACTAAGGGAATAAGTTTTTGAAGAAGATGGTAAAAAATTAATATTGCCGCTACTTGTAAGCGTTCCATTATTGGCAAACGTTCCATAAATATTCACGTTAGTAATGCCGGCATTGAAAGAGGCTCCGGTTCCAATATTAAATGCTGTAAAAATATTCCAGTCTACGCTTGGATTAATTCCTGCCGTATTATTAATGTTTAAAATAGCAAAAGATGGAGTACTCGTAGAATTTAAAACGGGGGAAACAGTACCGTTGAAATTAATTATACCTGTTGAATTGGAAGTCACCGCATTTACAAGCCGTATAGTCTGAACAATTGTTCCGGAAAATGTAGTTGTACCATTACTGATCAATGATCCATTGTTCGTAAGGTCTCCATCAATGGTTGCAATTCCACTACCTCCATCAAAAGTAGCACCCGTAACAACTCTCAAAGCATTGGTATAGTTAATATTACTTCCTGCAACCACATAACTTCCATATATAGTAGCTCTGTAAAAAGTAGTGTTACCAGTAATAGTTTTATTGCTGCCTTCAAACATCAAGGTAGAAGTTGACGGAATAAACGTACCCGCATTTACCCAGTTACCAAAAAGATCTACCGCAAAACTTGATGCATTAAATGTAGAACCTGAATTAATATTTATATTTCCTGCAACTGTTATCATTGCCGAAGATGTTTTTGTACCACTTCCGCTAAAAATCAAATGACCATACGTTACGCCTGAAACTGACTGGGCAATCGTTCCATTATATTCTGTTGTACTTGATGCATTCAATACATAGGAAGAATATGAAGCAGGAAAATTAGAAGCTCCGCTTAACTTCAAATAACCTGTACTTCCCATTGTCATTGTTCCTCCGGTTGTGCTCCTGTTTAAGGTAAAAGTTGAAATATCCAATGTGCCTGCTGCAATGGTAAGGCTATTATTTATTACAATATTGCCAGTAAGGGAAGCAATTCCAGAAGATTTATCAATTACCAGATTGGTGAAAGTTCCTGCTGAAATTGTTTGTCCTGATGTTCCATTAAAAGTTATTGTTCCGTTTGTAGAAGTATAAATTCCGGTTTTCAACCAGTTCCCACCTATAGAAAAAGAAAAACCCGTGTTATTGATGGTACCTGCTGCAGCAATTGTTACATTACCTGCCACATTATTTACAGCATCTAATTCCAATGTACCTGAAGTAACTGTAAGATCATTAGCTGTGGATGTTGTAGAAATTAAAGAAGCCGTACCCGCTGATTTATTTATACTGAGGTTATAATAATTAACGCCTCCAATAATTTGGGCGGCTGAACCATTATAATTAAATGTTCCTGTTGATGCCGTAAATGTTCCATTGGTATATAGAAAATCTTTTCCTACGTTTATGGTACCGGCTCCAGAAAATATAACAGATGCAGTTCCACTTTGAATTAATGATCCTACAATATTTACTGTTCCCGTTCCTAAATTTAGATTGATAATATTTCCGGTTGTACCATTACTTAATTCAAGATCACCGTTTATAGTAATTGTTTGATTTGCGGCGTTAATAGTATGTGTGGCTGTTGTACTCCAAGTACCACTGATATTTCCTGCCGTATTTAAAGTACCGCCTGAAAGCATACTAATTGTCACAGCTTTAGCACTTCCTAAAATTATATTTTTTGCAACGGCAGCGGTACTAATAGAGGGTTGATTAGTAAATGTAGATGTGCCTATTTGAACCACATCATTCAATGATGGTGGTCTTGAAGGGCTTCCCTGCACAGTAGTCCAATTAGAGGCATTTGCCCAATCTGAACTTACAGAACCATTCCATAATACTACATTAGCATTGTCAGATAGAGTCCACTTTAATGATAAAGAGGTAATCCCTGATTTTTCCACATAATTACTGGTAGTACTATTTGCCGTTTTAGATGCAGCAGTCCATGTTGAGGCCACATAATTCCATAACTGCATCGTTGATTCCGTATTACCATTTAATTCAGCATCTTCATAATGCAGGCGGAGTGTTGCATTATAAGTACCAGTCATTACTATTTCATACTGCCTGTTTACAGAACCGTTAAAAGGAAATCCTGTAACATTTCCCACCGCAACTTTCATTAAAATAGTGCTGACTCCACTAACACTGGAAAAGGTGATGGTATTATCAATACCTTCAAATGCATAAGCCACTCCGGTTGTGAATGTATGTGTGCGTTCAATATTTCCTAAAATTATACCATTGCCTGTTCTTGTATTGGTAATCGTTACTGTATTAGTTCCGGTAAGCATAGTTCCGGTTGTCATCGTTAGTGTTGCTACCGAAATATTATTGATTAAAGTAACCTGGTCATTAGATATATTTTTATTTAGTGTAAGATTATTAAAAGTTGTTGCTCCAGATATACTTGAATTGGTTCCAGTTAAAATTATAGTGCTGGTTGATGGAGTAAAAGTTCCGGAATTTATCCAGTTTCCTTTTAAGGTATGAGTAAAAGTTCCGGGATTGAAAGTTGTGGTGGATGATATGGTTAAATTACCATTAATGGTGATGCCTGCTAATGCAGTTTTAGTATTAGTAGTTAAGGTGAGGTTATTATAAGTAGTGCTTAAAATATTTTGCGCACCTCCGTTGTATATAACCGTATTAGGTGTAGTAGAAGTTACATCAAATGTTCCGGCAATATTGGTAAAATTATTGGCAATTCCTAATACAGCGTTTGTAGATAATTGAAAGGAAGTTCCGTTGATGACAGCATTGTATAAATTTGCAGTGCCGTTCAATGAACTGGTTGCGGCAAAAGTAGCCGTACTGGCTGAAGTTGCCGTAAAACTTCCGCTTGTGTTTACATTAAGAGAGGCGCTAATCTTAAAGTTAGAAGTAGTGGTGATACTGCCATCAATATTCAGATTGAAGAAAAACAATGTTCCGGCTCCGGAAATAGTTTTCGAAACGCCATTTAAAGTAATAACGCCAGCACTTGCATTTAATGTTCCGGAAACAGTTAGGTTTCCTGTTGCTGTAAAAGTAGATGAAGTAGAAATGGTTCCGGTACATGTTAAATTACTAAATACAAAAGTTCCCGAAATAGATCCTGTTGCGCCTGTCAGATTTACCGTTCCCGTTCCTCCTGATGTATGTGTAAAACTACCAGCACCAGCGGTTAATAAATTTCCCGCAACATTAATGTTGGTATTAGCGGCCGCACTTTCATTG
>JBKJSZ010000053.1:0-10527 GCA_046593675.1 Ferruginibacter sp. | reverse complement strand
CTTCATTCCATTGAATGGTAACGAGATATTTGAGTGTATTAATATGATTTTCTTTGATCTGTTCAAATAATTTTAAAGCATCTTCTTTGCGGTTATCAAAATAACTTTCCACCACTTTTTCTAATGCATTCGTTGTTTTTCCCATCGCAGATATTACGATCAGCGTTCTGTTTCCGGCATTGTTTTGTATGATTTCTGCCGTGTTTTTTATACGTTCGATGTTATTGAGACTTGCGCCTCCGAATTTGTACACATTCATCTTTACTTCTTTTGATGCCAATACCTTTCTGAAACTTATTACATTTGAGGTGCAAATCTAACTTTAAACAATAAACCATTGCAGTTTTATGGCAATCAATAGAAAAATTCAAACGCTAGATGAATTTACCATTCAGCAGATGCGTGATTTCCCGAAGGCAACCGGTGAATTATCCGGCTTGTTAAGAGATATGGGGCTTGCCGCCAAAAGAGTGCATGTAGAAGTGAATAAGGCTGGCCTTGTTGATATTTTAGGTGATGCGGGCACTATGAATGTGCAGGGCGAAGAAGTGAAAAAATTAGACGTGTTTGCCAATAATCAGTTCATGGGTGTTTTACAACATGGAATCAGTTGTGCCGGAATTGGAAGTGAAGAATTAGATGATGTGGTAATTTTTGATGATGAGATCAGTAACAATTCAAAATATGTATGCCTTTTCGATCCATTGGATGGCAGCAGCAATATTGATGTGAATGTTTCTATCGGAACCATTTTCAGTGTGTATCGCCGTGTGAGTGAATTAGGCAAACCGGCCACAAAAGAAGATTTTTTACAGCCGGGAAATAAACAGGTTGCTGCAGGTTATGTAATTTATGGTTCTTCCACCATGCTCGTATACGCTACACGTAGAGGCGTAAATGGTTTTACATTAGACCAATCGATCGGAGAATTTACCTTAAGCCATCCGGATATCACCTGCCCGGAAACCGGAAAAATCTATTCTGTGAATCATGGAAATTTTTTCCAGTATGAAGAACGCGTCAGGGAATATATTAATATTTGTCAGCGTAAAAATAAATCTACAGGAGGTCCATATACACAACGTTATATTGGAAGTATGGTATCAGACGTACATCGTAACCTGATTAAAGGCGGCATTTTTATGTATCCGGGAACAACAGATAAGCCTAACGGAAAATTAAGGTTGATGTATGAGTGTAATCCTTTTGCATTTATTGTTGAAAGAGCAGGAGGGAAGGCAACAGACGGGCATCAGCGTATATTAGATCTGCAACCCACAGGCGTACATCAGCGCACACCCTTTTTTATTGGTAGCAAATTGATGATGGAAGAACTGGAAATAGTTTGTAATGCTCAAAAACAGGTATTGTAATGCAGAATGTTATTATTTCAGTACGTGATTTAAAAAAGCAATATGGTAACTTTCATGCCGTGAAAGGAATTTCATTTGATGTGCATGAAGGAGAGATTTTTGGTTTATTAGGACCTAATGGTGCCGGCAAGTCCACCACGTTGGAAATTATGGAAACACTCCGGGAAAAAACTTCCGGTTCCGTTAACATCGGTGGTTATAATCACGATAAGCAACCGGATGAGATTAAAAAAATCATTGGTGTACAATTACAAAGTTCCGGGTTTTATCCAGGTTTAAATTTATTGGAACTGATCGAATTATTCAGTGGCTTATACAATCGGAAAGTAGATGCTATGACTTTGCTGAAGAAAGTAAATCTGCAGGATAAATCAAAAGCTAAAAGTAAAGAATTGAGTGGCGGGCAGAAACAACGTTTTAGTATTGCCACAACTTTAATTAACCAACCGAAAATTGTTTTCCTGGATGAACCCACTACAGGACTTGATCCGCAGGCAAGAAGAAATTTATGGGATCTGATCAGGGAAGTCCGCAGTACAGGAACTACCGTAATTATCACTACACATTATATGGATGAGGCGGAACAATTATGTGACCGCATTGCTATAATGGATGAGGGAAAGATCATACAACTCGATTCACCGGATAAAATGATTGACGATTTAATTGATACCGGGTTTCAACGGCCAAAAAATGTAAAGGCAGCCAATCTGGAAGACGTATTTATACATTTAACAGGTAAAGAAATGAGAGCTGAGTAAAGTTGCTTTTCTTTGCAATTCAATCAACAAAATAAAAATAATAATGAAGCATTTATTAGTATGTTCAGTAGCTTTTTTTTGTACAACCGCCATTTTAGCCCAAAAAACGAAAATCAAGGTTAAAAAAGGAGAAACAAAAATCACTACCTCAATGCCTGCTCCGCAAATGAAAAGTTTGCTGGATTCATTCAGTTATTCTGCCGGTGTAAGTATCGCACAGAATATGAAAGACCAGGGAATCACCGCAATCAACTCAGCTCTATTGTCCAGAGCCATTGAAGATGCATTTAACAACAGAAAACCTTTGATGACGCAGGAACAATGCACGGAAAAATTGCAAAAGCAAATGCAGAAATTCGGCGAGAAAAAAACAGCTGAGGAAGCTGCAAAATCAAGTGGTGAAAAACAAAAAGGCCAGGCATATATGGCTAACAATGCAAAGCGTAAAGACGTAATTACTTTGCCAAATGGTTTGCAATATGAAATATTGGAACCTGGTAATGCAAATGGCGCCAAACCATTGGCCGTTGATACGGTTGTGGTTCATTATACCGGAACATTGATCGACGGAACTAAATTTGACAGTTCTGTTGATAGAGGCGAACCTGCAAGTTTTCCTTTAAACGGAGTGATTCGCGGTTGGACAGAAATTCTGCAACTGATGCCAAAAGGTGCGAAATGGAAAGTAACTATTCCAAGTGATCTTGCTTATGGCGACAGAGGAGCAGGTGGATTGATCAAACCCGGTTCTACTTTGATTTTTGATATCAATTTAATAGATATTAAGCCGGCCAGTAAATAATGGATACATTAAAATATCCGATCGGTAAATATGTTGAGCAACCATTCTCTGAAAAGCAAAAAGGAGAATGGTTGCTTGATATTGAAGCATTGCCGATCCAATTGGAATATGCGGTTGTAAATCTTGACGAAGCGCAATTGAATACAACTTACAGAGATGGTGGCTGGATGATAAAACAAGTGGTGCATCATGTAGCAGACAGTCACATGAACGCTTACATCCGCTTCAAATTAGGATTAACGGAAGAACATCCAACCATTAAGGCTTATGATGAAAAAAAATGGGCGGAAATGGAAGACTCAAAATCTACTCCCATAAATATTTCACTCACTATTCTTCATGCTTTACATACAAGGTGGATAGAAATTCTGAAGGATATATCCGAAGAACAATTCGCGAGAAAAGTTTTTCATTCTGAACATAAAAAAGATATGTCACTTTGGTATTTGCTGGGTAATTATGCGTGGCATGGCAAACACCATACTGCACATATACAACAACTTCGTGCACGTAGGAATTGGAAATAAATTTATTGTTATGGCAGCCACCACTTTACAATCTGAATACGTTGAAAAACATCCTTATTTTACCGCGCGAAAAGACAGTTATAAAACGGTTGCCGGTAAAATTGTAAATCCATATTATGTGGTTGAATTACCAACATCTGTTGTAGCGATGGCCATCACAGAACAGAATGAGATGATTCTGGTTAAGCAGTACAGACATCCCGTAAATGAAATCCTTATAGAATTACCCGGCGGTTTTATAGAGGAAGGAGAACAACCGCAACAGGCCATCTTACGTGAATTACAGGAAGAAACGGGATATACATTTTCCGCGGTTCACTATTTAGGAATGACTGCAGCCAATCCCGGTATATTAAATAATTATACGCACATGTTTGTAGCACTTGGAGGTGTAAAAACATCTGAGCAACAACTGGATCATAATGAAGAAATTGAAATGATTTTAAAACCCTTATCAGATGTGAAGTTATTATTGCAGCATAATGAATTTCGCCAGAGTATGCATGCATTATGTTTATTCCTTGGATTTGATTTTCTGCGTCAGCAATTTCCTGAAAGGAACTTATAAGCTTAACTCACTAATCACAAAAAAACTTCCACATATTATAATCACATCTTTTTTGGAAGATACTTTTTTTGCCGCCGCTAAAGCATCGTTTACATTCCCGTAGCTTTCGCCATGCACGCCTTGCTGTGCGGCAATACATTTTAATTCGTCATGCGGCAATGCCCGGGGAATATGTGATTGTGTGAAATAAAAAACTGAATTTTCCGGGAAGGACAGGAATAATTCACTGATATTTTTTTCTTTTACAAATCCCAGAACAAAATGATAGTGAACACCCGGATGATTAGATTGTAATTGTCTTACGATCTCCAGAATTCCTTCCTTATTGTGTGCTACATCCAGAATGATGGCAGGATGGCTTGCAATCAATTCCCATCTTCCAAAAATGCCTGTAGTTGATTTTACATCAGCAATGCCTTCATGTACAGCATCTTCCAAAATAGGAAATTGGATCCTTAATTCTTTTACTGCAGATAAAACGGTTCTGATATTATTTACCTGGTACAATCCGGTAAGTCCTGATTTGATTTTTTCTACTATACCCGTTTCAGGATCTTTAAAATGGGATATTAATAAATTATCAGTGGATTCAATATATTCCACCACCCATTCTTCTTCAGAAAAAATACATTTACTGTTTTGCTGATGTGAAATATTTTTAAAAACATTTTTAGTTTCTGTATTTGTTTCCCCGATTACTACAGGTATATTTTGTTTGATGATGCCCGCTTTTTCTGTCGCAATTTTTTCGAGTGTATCGCCCAGTATTTCCATATGATCAAACCCGATATTTGTGATCACAGAAAGTATAGGGTTTATGATATTGGTACTGTCTAATCTTCCACCGAGGCCAGTTTCAATTACTGCAAAATCAACTTTATTGTGTGCAAACCAGGCAAAAGCCATTGCTACAGTTAATTCGAAAAAAGAGGGTTCAATCTGTGTACATATTTCTTTTATAGATTGTACAAAATCGATAATGAATTTTTCTTCAATCATTTTTCCGTCAATACGTATACGTTCTCTGAAATCATATATATGCGGAGAAGTATACAATCCTGTTTTATAACCTGCTTTCTGAAGGATGGCTGATAGCATGTGGCTGGTACTACCTTTGCCATTGGTGCCTGCAATATGAATACAACGCAGAGATTGTTCGGGATGCGAAATAGCGTCACATAAGGTTATAATATTCCCCAGATTTTCCCGATAAGCCGCTGCTCCTATACGGCTGTACATAGGCAAACTTGCATACAAATAATCGATTGTTTCTGCGTATGTCATGTTCAAAGTTAAAGAGATATCTACGACTTGAAAAACGGAGTCTAGTTCTCTAAAAAATTGAATTTTACCGTTACGATAGACTCGTCATTTGTTTTATCGAATTTGATATTGGGAAGAAATTTTTTAATTTCAGCAGCGTATGCCTGTGAATAATTAGTAGAAGGTTTTACCGATTCAAGATAAGTGCCCGTTCCATTTGGAGCAACTCTTATTCTTGCATAAATCGTTGCTTTTTTCAGGTCACTGTTAAAAGAATAATGGTTAATGATATTCCGGTTTCCCCTGATCACTTGCGGTCCTCCGATAGCACCACCAGCGGTATTACCGTATGAATCGGGATTTCCTTTCGGATCTCCATTATCACCCGGTCCTTTATTATTTTTTCCCTGGTTTTTATAACCATTATCCCGATCAGCATTTCCACTACCCGGTCCAGTTGGAGAATTGTAAGTGCTTTTCGGTTTTTGAACAGGTTTTACCGGAGGTGTTACGGGGACTATGGTAGTTTTTTTAGGAGCTTTTATAACTTTATTTACTTCAACTCCATCTCCATCCTCTTCAGTAATAACTTTTTCAGTTTGTACCGGTGTTGGTCTTTGGCGTATCATTTCTTGTTTTGAAACTCCCCGATCTCCTTTAACCAAAGGTTGTACATCGCCAAACCCATCCATGTTATTTCCAAGATTGATTTCCATAAGATCCTGTATGATCGGTTCAGGAGGTGGAATGGTTTTCCACCTGATGATAAAAAATAACAACAATAATCCAATACAAATGAAAACTGTATAAATAAAAGCTTTCCTGTTTTTTTCTATTTCAAATTCTGCTGTCATGAAGGTGGTTGTATTATAAAGTTATTTATTCATAGGCTTATAATCAGAATACAACGAAAAATTTTAACATATAGAAGAATATGGCATTGTTTTTACATAGTATTATTCCGTAAAGCGAACTGTAAAATTTATGAATATGGCATACCTTGCATATTGCTTTCGGAATCACTCATCAAATCATTAAAATGAAATCACTGTTTTTACAGTTTAAGATATCTTCTATTTATCTATTTATTTTCCTATGTACTTTTTCAAGTATAAGCTCCGTACAGGCTTCCACGTGGTTTGTGAACGATGCATCGCAAACCGGTGATGTATATACTACTGCAGTAGGAAATAATGCCAACAGTGGAACCGCTTCGGCACCATTTGCAACCATTTCATTTGCCATTGGTGTGGCTGCTGCCGGAGATACCATAAATGTTGATGCAGGAAGTTATGCAAGCGGTGATATTTTTATTACCAAAAGGTTGGTGATTCGCGGTGCTAAAGCTGGAATTCCGGCTTGGCCTGATCCATCATTTATCAGGGGAACAAATGAATCCAATATTACCGGGGCATTTTATTTTAATGCCAATTTAGACAGTATTGCCATTGATGGGTTCTTTATTAATATCGGTACCAATAACCGCGGCATAGAAGCACGTGGTTTAAGAACAATTATCATCAACAATATTGTTACGGGTACTGTAAATATTTTTACGCAGCAACAAGGTATTTCTACAAGAGCAAATGCTGCTGTTCGCATACATAGTTACCTCATTAAAAATAATAAAGTTACCAATTTAAGAACTGGTATTTATATGGATGGAGGTAAAGATCTTCCGTCAGAAATCAGTTTTAATTATGTCAGTGGATGTTTCACCGCAGGATATACACTCACGGCAAGCAATGGTCATTTGTTGCGAGCTAATATTTCCGACAACAACGGTACAGGATTGATAGTGACGAAAGGCAATAATATTATAGAAAAAAATACATTCATAAATAATGTAAATGCAGGCATTCGTATCGCTGCTACAGATTCAACTTTCGATAACCTCATTCAAAATAATTTTATCGTAAATAATGGCGTTGGTATTGCTTTAACGGAAGACAATGCAGCCGCCATTAATAATCAGGCTCATTTTAATTCAATTACAGCCAATACATCAAATATCACCAATGCTCATACCGCAAACTTTTCTGCAACCTGTAACTGGTTTGGTACCACCGTATCTGCGGATATTGCAGCTACCATAACAGGCAATGTAACGTTCGTTCCCTACTTAACAGATGGTACAGATACAGATCCAGTAGAAGATGGATTTCAACCTTTTACTACCTGCAGCGTGGTTCCTTTGAATCTTATTTCCTTTGATGCACAGGTTCAAAATAAAAATGTATTCCTTCATTGGAAAACAAATGCAGAAATAAACAGCAGCCATTTTATAATTCAGAAAAGCATAGATCAGGTTACATTTGAAAGCATTGGAAATGTGACAGCAAAGGGAAATGGTGTACAAGACAATTTCTATTCCTTCATTGATAAAAATATTACTGAATTCGGGAAACCATTGTATTACCGGTTACTCATTTTTGACAGAGATGGCAGCTTTAGAAAATCTTCGATAAGAACTGTACAAATAAATATAGACGGCATATATGTACAACAAATTTTTCCGAACCCAGTGGAAAGTGGAACTGACATACAATTGAAAATGTATGCAGGGAAAGCTCAGAATGTAAAAATTTCATTGATCAATTCTTCCGGACAGATCATTTTTCAAAAGAATATTTTACTTGCAAGAGGTCATCAACAAATGGCATATAAAATTCGGACATCAGCCAGCGGAGCGTATATTTTAAAAATGGAAGGAGAGAAAGATCAACAAAATATTATGTTGTATGTGCGGTAACATTATTTTCTTTCTCCAAATATTAAACTGCCAACCCTGATCATATTACTGCCTTTTTCTATTGCAGGCAGGTAATCTCCGCTCATGCCCATGCTCAGAACAGAGAAAGTAGAATTTTTTTTCTGAAGCTCTTTATATAATTCAGAGAGTAAATGAAATTCATTTTTTATCCTCGTGATATCATCTGTGAAAGTGGCCATTCCCATAAGCCCGCAGATGTGTAAAGAATGGTATTTGTCCAGTTCAACAGCAATTATTTCTTCCTTGCTGAAACCGGATTTTGTTTCCTCCTGTGCAATAAATACCTGTAATAAACAATTTATTTTTCGGTTCAGTTTTGCAGCCTGTTTGTTCAATTCCCCCAACAATTTTTCATTATCTATGCCATGTACCATATAAATAAAAGGGGCAATATATTTTACTTTATTACTTTGAAGATGACCGATGAAATGCCACCTGATATCTTTTGGTAGATTTTCAGATTTACTTACAAGTTCCTGCACATAATTTTCGCCAAAATCTTTTTGCCCTTTTTCATAAGCACATAAAATATCTTTTTCTGTTCTCATTTTACTCACAGCAACAAGTGTTACATTTTTTGCAACACATTCTTTTTTAAGTACATCATATGTTTCAGCGTAAAATGCCATGATATATTATTGAACAAAAATATTTTAAAAAAGTTGAAATAGAATGTAGGAAGAACTTTTGCAGTTAGTATATTATATTTTAAAAAAGGTAAAACAGATCGTGCCGATAAATTTTTTTAAAAACATTAGTAATTCATATTTTAGAAAACGAGCTCCATCAATAAAAATATTCTTTATGCAGCCGGTAATTATTTCAAAATCGTTCTGCTGATCACAATTCTTTGCACCTCTGAAGTTCCTTCATAAATCTGTGTGATTTTTGCATCACGCATCAACCGCTCCACATGATATTCTTTTACAAATCCATAACCACCATGTATCTGCACCGCTTCGGTGGTGGTCCACATAGCCGTTTCGCTGCTGAATACTTTAGCAATGGAACTGCTTAGTGTATAATCTTCGTGCTGATCTTTTTGCCATGCTGCTTTCAGGCATAATAAACGGGCTGCTTCAATTTTAGTAGCCATATCCGCTAATTTAAATTGAATGATCTGGTGATTCATGATCTCAGTTCCAAATGCCTTTCTTTGTTTGCTGTAATTTGTAGAGAGTTCAAAAGCGCCACAGGCAATTCCTAAAGCCTGCGAAGCAATCCCGATTCTTCCACCGGCTAATGTTTTCATTGCGAATTTAAATCCAAATCCATCTTCACCGATTCTGTTTTCTTTAGGCACTTTTACATCGTTAAACAAAATAGTGTGTGTATCACTTCCACGAATTCCTAATTTATTTTCTTTAGCACCCACCATAACTCCTGGCCAGTTTTTTTCAACAATAAATGCATTAATACCACGACTTCCTTTTCCCGGATCTGTTTGTGCAATTACAAGATATACACTTGCAGAACCACCATTGGTGATCCAGTTTTTTGTACCATTCAATAAATAATGATCATTTTTCTCTTCGGCAGTAGTACGCTGCGAAGTTGCATCACTACCGGCTTCCGGTTCGCTTAACAAAAAAGCACCAATATATAATTCTCCGTCTTTTTTTCCTTGTGCAAGTGGTGAAAGGTATTTTTGTTTCTGTTCTTCATCACCATATTCCTGTAAGCCATAACAAACAAGACTGTTATTAACACTCATGCAAACACTCACACTTGCATCTATTTTACTGATTTCTTCCATTGCCAGTACATAACTAACGGTATCCAGACCGCTTCCGCCATATTCCGGTTTTACCATCATTCCCATAAAACCAAGGTCTGCCAATTTCTCAATTTGTTCTTTGGGAAATTTTTGTAGTTCATCTCTTTCTATAACACCAGGAAGACATTCATTTACTGCAAAATCACGGGCAGCCTGTTGGATCATTACATGTTCTTCTGATAATTGAAAATTCATAGCTGCTAATTTGGGCACAAAATTAAGGGTAGATGTCTCAACAATTTCAGTATGCTTTACATTTTTTGTTATATGGCAGAACAGTTGAATTATCTTTAGCCTTCAATTTGATGAATTGCCAACATCTGCGCAAAATTTAAAAATTCAGAAAGGAATTGCTGCTTTATCGGTGATTTTATTCTTTGTAAAGATCACTGCATGGTATGTAACGAATTCCGTTGCCATACTTACAGATGCATTGGAAAGTATTGTAAATGTTGCTGCCGGTTTGTTTGGTGTGTATGCATTATATATTTCAGGAAAACCAAGAGATCCGGATCATCCTTACGGACATGGTAAAGTAGAATTTATTTCTGCGGCTGTGGAAGGAACGATGATTACCATAGCTGGTGTTTTTATTGTTTGGGAAGCGGGAAACAATCTGGCTAATCCACATTCCATTAAAAAATTAGATATCGGTTTGATCTTAATTGGTATAAGTGCTGCAA
>JBKJSZ010000382.1:0-3452 GCA_046593675.1 Ferruginibacter sp. | reverse complement strand
AATAATAATCATAAAATGGATTACTAAAGCCTCCAATATTTTGGATGCCCTCTTGAAAAAATCCTACCGAACTTCCAACTAAAGTTCCTGTAATTAAAACTAAGATTGCATATTTAACCCCAGTCAGCCAGTAATTTCTTCTTTTAATTAATATCTCGGAACCTGCCATTTGTCCAAAAATAAAAGACATCGTTAAAATCCCAACAATTCCAATAAATAGATGAAATTTATATTCAACGTCAAAAATCCAAATGATAGCCTTTTTATAATCTCTATCCCAACTAAATATCACATAAGAAAATAAGAAGTAAGCAATTAATATTCCTATAATGCCAGATTTTATTGCAAGATTTCTACCAATCCGTTTAGCCACTTTTATATTCACTATTAAAGTTTTGAAATTTTCACATTGCTTGCAGCAAACGTTCGGCGTTGATGATTGCAGGAAAATAGAATTACCGCTGTCTGGCTGCGCCATAAATTTGGCTTTGCCTTATGGCGCTAACCGCTGCTGAATATAGAACAAAATGTCCAAACCATCTGCACTTCAGCCCTGCATTTAGCAACGCTCATGTTGTGGGCAGTAATTATTTCCTTTGTCTAGAAAATAACTGTTTTGCTACTTCGTTGGTTGACGATTTTACCGCTGTAATGATTAAACATTCTAATGAATTTGAACATGTCCACATGTCTCCATAACTATTTGTATCCCCTATTGTCTCTTTATTCAATATAATCTTTCCTTCGTTTTTAGAATAGAGAACTGTAGTTATTTTAATTATTTGTTGGTCATTACCAAAATCAGTAAAGATATTCTTATAACCAAGCACATAATCTGCCTTTAAAGAATCAGCTATACGAGCTAGATTTTGCTCTGACACATTAGTCTTATCAATATTCTGAAATACAGAAAAGGGCAGATACTCATTAAAATAAAATTGAAATACTTGATTTGAATATTCAGAAATTAATTGAAAATATTTAAATTCTTTCACCTTGTTCTCATATTTTATTGCGCTATCCAATTGAGATTTTGTACTCACTTGCAATTCGTTGAATTCTTTCTCTGACATTAATTCTTTAGGATAATCATTCGATTTTAAACTTTCCCGCATTTGGTTAAGGGTAACGTAATAAGATTTAATATGTTCATTTTGAATTGTGTCAACATATTTGCTGATTGATTTGTCTATTACTGCTGTATCTGGAGTAATTATTACAAGCTTAAATGGTCTGATTTTACTTTCTTGTCCATACACTGAAAAACTTAGTAAAACCAAAATAACCTGAATTAATTTAAACATACGGGAGTCATTTAATTATTGCCCACAACGTTCGGTGTTGCCCGCAGATAGGGAAATAGAATTCCAACTGCTTGGCTAAGCCATATTTTTGGCTTGCCTTATGGCTTAACCGCTGTTCAATATAGATCAAAAAGCTGAAAATATTTATTCCACTGCCCTATTTGTCGGCAACACTCATGTAATGCGCAGGCCGAATATTTAGAGTTCAAAGCAAAAAACTGAAACTAACGCAGTTTGCTGCAAAATCTCAAAAAGAGAAAACCTATACGAAGGCTTTAATGAACGAAAGCTGCGTGAATGAATAATCTTAGAATATTGAATAAAGTGAAGCTGGCTTACGAAATAATTCTAAAATCCATTAATCGTACACAAAAAAGAAAAATGAACTTTATAATCATCGAAATGAAAGCCCAATTAAAAAGCTGTAAGAAAAAGGCTCACAATAGTCAATCAGTAAGTATCTAATAACGAAAACATTATAAAGCAAAACGGTAAAGAATTGTAAACACTCTAACTGTTTCGAAAGCCAATTGAAACTGATAATTGGGCGAATTAAAATCAAAGGAAAGTAAATGATCGTAATTAATTATAAACTACGTTTCATAAACGCAAATTCTAAAATAATCAAAAAGCTCCGGACGTGAAAGATTTAAATTAACGAGCCAGCGAAACGATTTTTAAAAATAGAATATTCGAATTGAAAACAATGGCACGCAGCTACGATAATAAAGTTGAAATGAGAATTGAACTTTTCGGCTTGCGCATTACGTTCGGTGTTGCCGGTCAGTTTGGGAAATAGAATTCCAACTGCTTGGCTAAGCCATATTTTTGGCTTGCCTTATGGCTTAACCGATGTTCAATATAGATTAAAAAGTTGAAAAAAATAGCTCAAAAGCCCTGCATTGCGGCAGCACTCATGTTAGCGGCATACCCTTCATCATGTTTGTCACTTAAAGTCTGTATCAAACTTTAGTGCTAACTGCTACTGTAGGAGAAAAGCACACTCATTTGCAAGTTGGCGTTGCATTAGGATTTGTATGCTTGCAAATGTTTTTGCTTCGTGTGCGATGGCATTTATTTCAATCGTTTCAATATTGTTTCCATTTGTGCTATTTCTACTTCCTGCGATTTAATAATTTCCTCTGACAATTTTTTCACTTCAGGATCTTTGAGATTGGCATGTTTGCTTACCATGATTGCCGATGAATGATGTGGTATCATTGCCTTCATGTACTGAACGTCACTAATGGGTGTTTGTGTTCGTAATGCTGCCAGTATCATACCGAATAAAATAATACTGCCGATAATAATAGATATGTTTAGCGTTTTATTTGAATACATTTTACCCATCATCAACATCATAACAACCCCCATTGGAGCGACCATAAGCAACGCCATATAAATCCTTGTAGCACTTGTATGGTAATGTTTTAATTTGTCGATGTTGAGAAACATTACCAGATACATAATAAAAAAAGAAATGACCATCATAACCACAAACTTTTTATAGTCCATGCCCTGTATGGTGTGGGCATTTTTACCTTGTCCCATCCTTTTTGTTTTTAAAAATGAAAAAGGCAGGCACTATGCCGCCTTTGTAAATTGTTTAAGCTGCCATTCTTCTGCATTCCTCTGCACATTGTTGGCACGCCTCTGCGCATTCCTGGCAGTGTTGTGTATGATGCTTGCTGCATTCGTTGCCATATGCGTCGCAAATAGTTGCGCAAATCCGGCAAAGATCTTTTGCCGATTCGCTGCCTACACTCATTAACTGTGCTGAAGCATAACATATAGCTGCACATTCCATGTCTAACTGAATGCATTTTGCTATCATCTTTACATCGTCTTCCTGTGTACATGATGATTCACAATGATTACATACAGCTGCACATTTTAAACATGCTTCAATACAAGTTTTGTAGGTGTGATAATCTGCCATAACTGATATTATTTATTATTAAAACTTATAAAGACACAAAAACCAAACCATACAAATACAGAGTGGATAAACTATTGTACGATATAAGGCATTTATAACCCTAAAGACGGAATAACATATCAAACGCTAGGAATGCATTTAGGAAGTATCCTAACTATTTAGCCGGAGCTATTATTGGCTGCCGAAATACTGGCTCTGCCATTGTACCT
>JBKJSZ010000309.1:0-2785 GCA_046593675.1 Ferruginibacter sp. | reverse complement strand
TTTTGGTTTTAATACATTCAAAGGCGAACAGGAAGCCATCATTCAATCGGTATTGGCAGGTATTGACACCTTTGTGATTATGCCTACCGGAGGCGGAAAAAGTTTATGTTACCAGTTGCCAGCCTTAATGAGTGATGGGGTGGCCATCATTGTTTCTCCTTTAATTGCCCTAATGAAAAACCAGGTTGATCTGGTTCGCAGTTACAGCAGCAAAGATGAGGTGGCGCATTTTCTAAACTCAAGCCTTAATAAAGGTCAACAAAAAATTGTAAAAGATGACCTGACATCCGGGCGTACAAAAATGTTATACGTTGCCCCGGAAACATTAACGAAAGATGAGAACGTTGAATTTTTTAAAGATTTAAAAATTTCTTTTTTTGCTGTTGATGAAGCACATTGTATTTCAGAATGGGGACATGATTTCCGTCCGGAATACAGAAGGTTAAAAGAGATGATGGATATTATAAATCCTGACATTCCGGTGATCGCACTTACAGCTACGGCAACACCTAAGGTTAAAATTGATATCCTTAAAAATCTTGGATTAAGAAAACCGCAGGTCTTTGTTTCTTCATTTAACCGGCCGAATTTATATTATGAAGTTCAACCAAAAATAAATCTGGAGCAAACCAATAAAAGTATTGTACGGTTTATTCAATCTCATAAAAATAAAAGCGGAATAATTTATACGCTTAACAGAAAAACAACAGAAGAACTTGCAAAAATGCTAATTGCAAATGGCATTAATTCCGTTGCATACCATGCTGGTCTAGATGGTAAATTAAGATCACAAAGGCAAGATGAATTTCTGAATGAAGATGTACAGGTAATTGTTGCAACGATTGCATTTGGAATGGGTATTGATAAGCCGGATGTTCGTTTTGTAATTCATTATAATATTCCGAAATCCATAGAAAATTATTATCAGGAAACCGGTCGTGCCGGAAGAGATGGAATGGAAGGAAAATGTATTTTGTATTATTCTCATAAAGATGTTTCCAAGCTGGAACATTTCATGAAAGACAAACCTTTGAGTGAAAGAGAAGTGGGTGCGCAGCTGATTTATGAAACCGTTTCCTATGCAGAAAGTAGTGTATGCAGAAGAAAATCATTATTATATTATTTCGGAGAAAAGTTTGATGATAAAGCCAGTTGCGGACATTGTGATAATTGTTTACAGCCGAAAGAAAAAGTTGAAGCCAAAGAAGATGTATTGATCGCATTGAAAACATTAAAAGCATTGGGCGAATTATTTACTATAGAATATATAGTACAAATAATCATTGGAAAAATTACACCGCAGGTTCAAATGTATCGACATGACGCTTTACCTGTTTTTGCTTCGGGAAATAATAAGGAACCTCATTATTGGAACAGCTTATTGCGGCAGATGTTATTGCATGATCTTCTTGAGAAAGACATTCTGGAGTATGGTGTCTTAAAACTTACAAAGAAGAGTGAAACCTTTTTGAAAAAACCAACATCCTTCAAAATAGTTTTGAATAACTTATTTGAAAATGCAAATGCGGATGATGAAGAAACAGAATCCGTTCAGGCGGGAGGAAGCGTGGATAATACATTGCTCGAAGCATTAAAAACTATCCGCAAGCGAGTGGCATCAGAAAAAAAATTACCCCCATTTGTGATCTTTCTGGAAAGTTCACTGGAAGATATGGCAACCATGTTTCCTACCAGCATGGCAGAACTGGAAAAGATAAGTGGCGTAAGTAAAGGCAAGGCCTTACGTTATGGAAAAGCTTTTCTTGATTACATAATACAATATGTAGAAGATAATGATATCATTCGTCCTGATGATTTTGTAATGAAATCGGTGGCCAACAGAAATAATAATAAAATATTTATCATACAAAACGTTGATAAAAAAATTCCACTGGAAACTATTGCTAAAACCAAAGACCTTCGTATTGATGAGTTATTAGAAGAAATGGAAACCATTGTTGCCAGTGGTACTAAGTTGAATCTGAATTATGCTATTGAAGAAATGGTTGACAATTATGAGCAGGAAGAAATAATAGAATATTTTAAAAGTTGCGAAACATCTTCATTACAAGTGGCGCAGGAAGAATTGTCTGACAGTGATTTCAACTGGGAGCAACTAAAACTCATGAGAATAAAATTTCTTTGCGAATATGGGAACTAATTAAATCCCTTTATTCGGAAAGGTTTTTTATATCTATCCTTTCGTAATTTGAGTTAAAATTTATAAAATATATGCATGTAAATTCTTACGCTGCTCAGGCTGCCAATACACCTTTGGCACCTTTCAAAATAGATAGAAGGGATTGTGGCCCTAAAGATATTCAGATAGAAATTCTCTATTGTGGTATTTGTCATTCCGATGTTCATCAGGCACGAAATGAATGGGGCAATTCCATTTATCCAATGGTGGCTGGTCATGAAAGTGTTGGTAATGTAACAGCAATAGGATCAGAGGTTACAAAATTTAAAGTAGGTGATATTGCCGGAATCGGATGTTTAGTGGATTCCTGCAGAACCTGTGCGCATTGCCGGGAAGGAGAAGAACAGTTTTGTGAAAACGGAATGATTGGCACTTATAATAGTATAGACAAAGCAGGTCATCCTACTTATGGCGGGTATTCAAAACAAATAGTTGTTGATGAAGATTTTACTTTACGTATACCAGACGGTATGGATCTGAAAGGAGTTGCGCCATTATTATGTGCTGGTATCACTACTTATTCTCCATTGAATCATTGGAATGTAAGCAAAGGTCAAAAAGTTGCGGTGATCGGTTTAGGTGGCT
>JBKJSZ010000284.1:0-5338 GCA_046593675.1 Ferruginibacter sp. | reverse complement strand
CACGAAGGTATTTTTATCCATCGCTCAATACGATTGAATATACCAAAGGAAAACCAATGCCTGTTTCAGAATCAATCTCAAAAAGAATTTTGTGTCTGCCTTTATATGTTGGTTTGGAAGAAAAAGTGATGGAGGCGATTTGCAGAATAATAAACGGGTACTAGGCAAAAGCCCCGGCAAAAAGGTTTTGGAAAAAAGAATTTTTGAGCACATTATCAATAGATTTACTCCGCAGAACAATGGAAATAATACCCTTTAATTTACCTTACTTAACCGGCAAAGAGATTGAGTATATCAACGAAACGCTGTCGGAAAGAAAATTTTCCGGCAATGGCAGGTTTACTAAACTGTGCCAGTCATATTTTGAGGAAACGTACGGTTTTAAAAAATGCTTACTTACCAGTTCCTGCACAGACGCATTGGAAATGTGTGCCATCCTTTTAGATATTCAGCCGGGCGATGAAGTAATAATGCCAAGCTACACTTTTGTTTCTACAGCCAATGCATTTGTTCTTCGAGGTGCTAAAATAGTTTTCGCAGATAGTTCACCCGACAATCCTAATATTGATTCAAACGAAATAGAAAAACTGATAACTAAAAAAACAAAAGCCATTGTTGCAGTTCATTATGCAGGCGTTTCCTGCGACATGGAAAAAATTATGGCACTTGCCGATGCCTACAAATTGTTTGTAGTAGAAGATGCTGCTCAGTCAATTGACAGCTATTACATTACAAACACAGGAGAAAAAAAATCGTTGGGAAGCATAGGTCATTTGTCCGCATTCTCGTTTCATGAAACAAAAAACATACAATGCGGGGAAGGAGGAATGCTGGTAGTAAATGATGGAAAATTTTTGCAACGAGCAGAAATTGTATGGGAAAAAGGAACGAACCGATGCGCCTTTTACCGGGGAGAAGTTGATAAGTATAACTGGGTGGATGTAGGCTCATCTTTTCTAATGTCGGAGTTAACAGCAGCATTTTTGTATGGGCAGATACAATACATAACTGATATACAAAACCAACGGAAAGAGATATGGAATTCCTATTATACAGCATTGCTTCCGTTAATGCTTGAAAAGAAATGTGATATTCAAAAAATACCTCCGTATGCCTCTGGCAATGCGCATTTGTTTTACTTAGTCTGCAAAACACCCGAGGAAAGAACAAGTCTAATAAATAAATTAAGGCAGTCGGAGATACATGCCATTTTCCATTATCTCAGTCTTCATAACAGTCCCTACTTCAAAAACAAACACGGCCAACACGCTTTGCCTAATGCTGACAGATATTCAGATTGCTTAGTCCGGTTACCGATGTTTTATGAATTAAGTCAAGAACAACTAAGCCATATTATCGGGAAAGTAAAGGAGTTTTACCAGTAGAAAAGAGTAATCCAATTCAAATTTACATACATAAGAAATGAGACAATGTCGCATTTAGCAGCTCCGGTTACGCTATTTACATACAATCGCCCACAGCATACGCAAATGGCACTGGATGCTCTTGCAGCTAATACCCAGTCACGTAATAGCCTCTTATATATCTACTGCGATGGAGCAAAAGAAAATGCCGATGCAAAAACCATTCGAAATATAGAGGAGGTAAGACTTTTAGCAAGAAAAGAAACCAGATTTAAAGAGGTAATAGTTATCGAGCAGCCCAAAAATAAAGGTTTGGCTAATTCCATTATTGATGGAGTAACCGAAGTGGTAAATAAGTATGGGAAGATAATTGTGCTGGAAGATGACATAATTGTATCGAAGGGGTTTTTAAAATACATGAATGATGCTTTAACCATTTATTCTGCTGAGGATAAAGTGGGCTGCATACACGCCTGGAACTATAACTTAGATACAAGTAACTGCCCTGAATTAACTTTCTTTCTTAAAGGTGCTGACTGTTGGGGATGGGCTACTTGGAAAAGATCTTGGGATTTATTTAATCCAAATGGAATAGCTTTATTAAACACCATTACTGCCAATAATTTTCAATATGAATTTGACAGGAAAGGAACCCATAAATTTGTCGAAATGCTTAAAGAGCAGATAGAGGGTAGAAATGATTCATGGGCAATACGTTGGCATGCATCTCTATTTTTGCAAGATAAATATTGCCTTCAGCCTGCAAAAGCTATTGTAAAAAACATAGGATTAGATGATTCAGGTACACACTCAGGCCATTTAGAACTGATACAAATGCCAGTAGATTTTATTACTTTGAAAAAAATCCCAATTCAAGAAGACGAGTGGTTTTTTAAAGCATACATAGATTCTGTTCAGAAAAACATGAAAGGAAAGCACTTAAATAAATGGCAAAAATTAAAAGCATTATTAAAGGATTTATTCCACCAATAATTTTTTCTGTACTGAAAAAACCAAACCCACCAATGCCAGCTCCGCAAATCTGGTCGGGAGACTATGCATCATGGGCGGAAGCAAAAAAACATTGCACTGGCTACGACAATAATTTGATTTTAGAGAAATGTAAAAGTGCCTTGCTGAAAGTAAAAAATGGAGAGGCAGTTTATGAGCGAGACAGCGTTGTTTTTGATGAAATACAATATAGCTGGGGGCTTATAGCCGGATTAGAAAGAGCCGCTTTAGAAAACGATGACAAACTTTGTGTTTTAGATTTTGGCGGAAGTTTGGGAAGCAGCTATTACCAGAATAAAGAATTTCTGGCTGTAGTAAAAGATTTACAATGGTGTATTGTAGAGCAACCTCATTTTGTAAATTGCGGAAAAGAAAATTTCGAAAATGAACAACTGAAGTTTTATTACACTATTGAAGAATGTTTAGCTAAGCATAAACCTGATGTTCTATTATTGAGCAGTGTATTACAATATTTAGAAAAACCTTATGAGTGGCTCGAAAAATTTGTTGCCTTAAATATTCCATATATTATTGTTGATAGAACAGCTTTTGTAGAAGCAGAGCGGGATATTCTTACTTTGCAGAACGTACCTGAAAGTATTTACAAAGCGAGTTATCCGGCTTGGTTTTTTGATACGAAAGTATTCGAAGATAGAATGGAAAAATATTCAATATTAGTTACTTTTGAAAGTCATTGTGATAACCGAATTAACCTCAATTCTAAGTTCCATGCAAAATGGAACGGATATATATGCAAACTTTTATAATAAATGGCTCCATTAGCATTTCTACTTAGATATGCTAGTATAATTTCAAAAAAGAGGGCTAATTATCAGTTCATAATAAACTATACATAAACCAAGTGAACAATAGGGGCAAATCTATAATCAGTATTGTTATTCCATGTTACAACGAAGAAGAGAACATTATACCCCTGTACAAAAAACTTGAAGTTTCATTGCCCGGTCAAAATGTCGAATATCTCTTTGTGGATGATAATAGCAAGGATAACACGCTGTTGGTTATTAAAGAACTTTCAAAAATTACCGACAATATTAAGTATGTTTCATTTTCCAGAAATTTTGGACACCAAAGTGCATTGCGGGCTGGACTGGAATATGCAACCGGAGATTGCGTCATAAGTATGGATGCGGATTTACAACATCCACCGGAACTATTACAAGCATTAATAAACAAATGGAAAGAAGGTTATGATATTGTCTTTACGATAAGAAAGGATATTGAAAATATATCAAAATTTAAAAAAATTACGTCTGCTGCTTTCTACAAGTTAATGAATCATTTATCAGATGTAGAAATAAAACAGGGCTCTGCCGACTTTCGATTACTCGACAGAAAAATTGTCAATATCCTTGTGAATGACATCACCGAGTATCATTTGTTTTACCGGGGTCTTATCAGCTGGCTAGGTTATAAGCAAACCAGCATGGAGTATGTCCCTAATAAAAGATTCGCTGGCGAATCAAAATATTCAATACTTAAAATGTTCAGTTTTGCGTTGGATGGCATAACCTCATTTTCTATTAAGCCATTAAAACTGGCTGTACTGCTGGGGCTAGTTTTATCTGCCTTTTCTGCTGTTTATGGCGCATATGCTTTTGCAATGGCTGTTTTTACTAATGAAACCGTAAGAGGGTGGACTTCTGTAATGCTCAGTGTGCTTTTTATAGGTGGTATCAATATGATTTTACTTGGAATAATAGGGGAGTATATTGGCAAAATATATATGCAGGGTAAAAAGAGACCCTATTTTTTAGTTGAAGAGACAAATATTGAAATTGATGAAAAAGCAATTTCAAGATCATTTTAAAACACCACTATCTAATGGGAAGATGTATTGTTTGCAACTCAGATAATTTCACAGAAATGTATGAGAACACTTTATTAAAATGCAGTAACTGTGATTTCATCTTTGCCAATATGGAAGCGACTGATGAGCAGTTAAAAGCTATCTATAGTGAAGATTACTTTAAAGGAAATGAGTACCTTGATTATTTGATGGATAAGGCAGCCATACAGAAAAATTTTTCAAAACGACTTCATCAAATCCAAGTCAACTCAAATCAAAGCAACTTAATAGCTTTAGAGATTGGTTGTGCCTATGGTTTTTTTGGTGAAGTATTCGTTGAAAAGTTTAAAAATGCTGATTACACAGGAATTGATGTGGTACCAGAAGCAATAAGCTATGGGAAACAAACTTTAAAGTTGAATTTGGTTCTACAAGATTATCTGACCTACCCTAATATACAAAAATTCTCACATGTATTTATGTGGGACGTGATTGAGCATTTACCTCGTCCCGATTTATTTATCGAAAAAATTTCACATGAATTACAGAAAGATGGAGAACTCCATATCACAACAGGAGATATAGGAGCATGGTTGCCAAAAATGCAGAAGCAAAACTGGCGAATGATTCACCCCCCTACCCATTTACATTATTTTTCATCACAAACCCTCACGCTGTTACTTATTAAGCATGGTTTTAGTATTAAAAGTATCAGCTACCAGCCTGTATACAGAAGTATAAAGCAAATTTTCTATTCCCTCTTTTTACTTAACAAACCCAGACGAGACATATTTGAGAAAATATTCCACACCATTCCTGAAAAGTGGTTCATTCCTATCAACACCTTTGACATTATGCACCTAATAGCTTTAAAAAATTAACTTCTGCCAATATCATTGCATCAGTCTTTAATTTCACATCTAAGCCTCTCATAGTCTGTGGAATCAGAAAAACTGAATAAACAAATTAAATCGCTTATTATGAAATTGAAAAACGTGATTAAAAAAAACAGCAAGCAGTTTATTGCTCTTTTTATCTTTTTCGCGTTTTGGGCTTTTTTCCTAATTGCATCAGAATGTTTAACGTCAGGATTTCATTTTACTGATGATCACGAAATGATTTCAATTAACGAACTGAGAAAAGATAATGGGAC
>JBKJSZ010000015.1:0-6330 GCA_046593675.1 Ferruginibacter sp. | reverse complement strand
CTTCCTCGTTCAGGTTATATGAATCTATGGTTTCAGTTTCCAACATACGTAGTAAACGAATTTACTCCAAATAATTGCAAGCTCAAGCGCTTGTTATAGAAACATGGTTTAAAAATGAACCAGAATTAATTTAGAAAGATCCCTAAAACAAAAATATATATGGATAAATCCCCTAATTTTGCCACCCGTTTGCGGATATGGCGAAATTGGCAGACGCACCAGACTTAGGATCTGGCGCCGCAAGGCATGTAGGTTCGACCCCTATCATCCGCACTAAAATTCAAGGAACAAGGTGAGAAGTAAATTCTTAATTCCTTGTTCCTTGTTTGTTTATTAAAAACACAACAATGGCTACAGTTGAAAGAGAGAACATCGGATTGCTGACAGATAAACTGATTGTAAAAATCAGTAAAGAAGATTATCTGCCGGGTTTCGAAAAAAAATTGAAAGAATACAGCAAAACTGCAAACATTCCCGGCTTCCGTAAAGGAATGGTTCCGGCCGGAATGATTAAAAAGATGTATGGCAACTCTATTTTTAATGAAGAAGTGTTGCGTGGCGTGGAGAAGCAATTGTACACGTATCTGAATGATACCAAACCCGATATTTTTGCACAACCACTTCCGGTAACCAGTGATATTAAGCTGGATATGAATACGCCGCAGGATTATGCATTCGATTTTGAGATAGGACTGAAACCGATATTTACATTGCCAGATCTTTCTGCTGCAAAATTAACCTTGCATAAGGTGGAAGTTTCTGATGATATGCTGGAAGAGGAGATCAATAGAATGCGTATAAAAGGCGGCAATATGACCGAACCTGAAACAGTGGACAATGAGGAAACGGTGTTAAACGTTACTTTTTTAGAAAGCGATGCAGAAGGGAATATTATAGAAGGCGGCATTGTAAAAGACAACTCTGTTTTATTAAAATATTTTACGCCTGCACTTCAAACAAAACTAAAAGATAAAAAAACCGGAGATAGTATTGTGTTTCGTTTGGATGAATCTTTTGAAGGAGAAAAACTTAACATGATGTTGCAGGATCTGGGTATGTCGGCAGATGATAAAACAGCAGCGAAAAAATATTTCAAACTTAATATTGATAAATTAGGCCTCGTAGAAAAACGGGCAATGGATGAAGCTTTTTTCAATGAAGTTTTTCCCGGGAAAGAAGTAAAAAAGGAAGAAGAATTTCGTAAGCAATTGCGTGAAGAAATCGGGAAATACTGGGAAGGGCAAAGCCGCAACCAGTTGCATGATCAGATCTATCATTTGTTACTGGATGAAACCAAAATGGAATTCCCTGCAGAATTTTTAAAACGTTGGTTACAAACCGGTGGCGAAAAACCTAAAACTGCAGAAGAAGCGGAAACGGAATATCCGGGTTTCAGCAATCAGTTAAAATGGACATTAATCAGCGACAAATTAATTACCGATAATAAACTGGAAGTTGGCAACGAAGATCTTCGCGGACACATGAAAAAAGAAGTGATGCAATATTTCGGTCAGATGAATATGGGCGAAAATATGGATTGGTTAGAAAGCTACATCGACCGTATGATGAAAGATGAAAAACAAGTGGATTCCACCTATAGAAGACTCGTTACCGAAAAACTGTTCGGTCATTTGGAAACGATGGTAAAGCCTGCCGAAAAGAACGTGACCGCTGATGCTTTGAATGCAATGCAACATCATCATTAATTCCGTAAGGGTAAAATTTTAAAAGTGATTTAGTAAAAGCTAATCGTTTTTTAAGAACAACCTTTGGTGATGTACTGATTGCAGCAATACGTAACGACATTTCCTTTTTATGTTTTTTAAGATATTCACTAACCGCCTGGCAATAGGCGGTTTTTTTTGTCTGCGCTTTTTTAAGGTATTGTGCTTTTAAAATCGGATCAGCAATAATTTCTTTGGCAAAGAGGTGAGCCTTTTTAAATAATTCGCGGGATACTTTTTGTTTAAGGGTAGGGTTTTTATTGTAACTGCCGGGAGCTTTGCGTACAAATGTTTTTCCGTTTCGGGTATAATATACCTGCTCACCTATTTTGCCGGAGCAACCATAGAGCCAGAAAGGAATTGCCGTTTCCATTATTAATTCTTTTTCTTATAGGATGCAATACAATCAATAAGGTTTATTTATTAATTGTTAAAAAGTGGGAGATGTCTATGACTATTTTATTTCTATAGATTCGGTGAAGAAGGGGTGTAGTGCCTGTTGGAGAACCTCACGGGTTAAAACCTGTGAGGTTGACTAAGAAATATTACCGATTAATCTCCTCTTCATTATCATCAAAAAATGAAACTCTGTTAGATAATAATTGGTGTCGACTTTTAATAATTGATTTGTTTAGAAAACTAGTGAAAGGAGTAAATATTACTAATAATATTTTATATACGTTATTTGGCAATGTTTTAGCTTTTAGTAAAACAAATTATTTAAAGTTAACTATTAATGCAGTTTACAGGATCTCTCCAAGAACACTTTTGTCTTTCTTCGCTTGGAGAGGAAAGTTGCGACATATTAAAACAGGCAGTTAAAACCGGCCTTATCATCTTGTGGAATCTAAAAGATGATGCAAATCTTTCTATAGATGGAATAAACTATTGCTTAAAGCAAAACCAAATTATATTTCTTACACAATTTCATAAGTTACAAGTAGATAAGATAAATGAATCAAGGTTATTACATTTCAACCGTCCTTTTTACTGCATAAATCATAATGTTGATGATGATTGCAATGGGATTCTATTTTTTGGAGCCACACACGTACCCGTCATTCAATTGCCCGAACATGAAGTTGAAAATTTCGAAACTTTATGGAATATGTTATACAAAGAAATGCAGTTGAAAGATGACATGCAAATTGAGATGCTCCGTACTTTGCTGAAACAATTGGTTATTCATTGTACCCGATTACATAAAGAGCAAAATAACATTGCCCATATTGAAAAAAGTAAATTGGATATAGCACGTAAGTTTAACTCACTTGTAGAAATGCATTATAAAACGATACATAGCGTAGCAGAATATGCAAAGCTTCTCCATAAATCTCCAAAAACACTTTGCAATTTGTTCCTGCAATCCAATCAAAAAACTCCTCTTCAGAGTATACAGGAAAGAATAACTCTTGAAGCAAGAAGGCTTTTACATTATACTGATAGAACTATTAAAGACATTACTTACGAATTAGGATTTGAAGATATCCAATCTTTCAGCCGTTTCTTTAAAAATAAGGAAGGCATGTCTCCTAAAGAATTCCGACAAAATTCTATACAAAATCTTACATCAGGTAAAATTGCCAACTTATCGGGCAATGAGGCCTAACATTTAGGGTCTTCATCAATCCATCTTTGCATTGTTAGTTTATTTAAACAATAAAAATAAAAACAATGACAAAGTTTTCTGTTCCTGCCAAAGAAGATGTCTGTACTTCCAACAAAGCCATATTCGATCAAATTGAAAAGACCGTAGGATTTGTTCCTAATATTTATGCATTAATGGCTTATTCAGACACCGCATTAGATACATACCTAAAATTTGAAAATGCTCCTAATTCTTTTTCAAAAAAAGAAATTCAACTGATAAAATTGGTCGTCAGCCAGGAAAATAGTTGTGATTATTGTTTAAGTGCTCATACACTTTTTGGCAAAATGAATGGATTCAGTAAAGTTCAAATGCTTGAGATAAGAAATGGTTCAGCTTCTTTTAATGATAAGTTAGATGCATTAGCAAAAATCACCAAAGAAGTTTCCGCACACAAGGGTCATGCCTCCGAAGATGCAGTTCAAAATTTTTTTAATTCAGGATATACAAATGCATCATTAATCGAATTAGTACAACTGGTCGCAGTTATAATAGTAACCAACTATTTGAACAACTTAACAAAAGTGCCCATTGATTTTGAACTCGCTCCATCATTGGAAGAACTGTCTGTTTAAAATAATCCGGTTTAATATTAAAAATGAAATCATTAAAAACAACATAAAATATACAACATGAAAAAGAACCTATTTCGATTAACAGCACTCTCTGTATGCACCATTTTAATTTTGGGCAGCTGCAAAAAAAACATTGAATCTGATATTAGTAGCGGAGATAATGGTAGCAGAGATAATAGCAGAAAAGCGCTCGGATACCTATACACAACCACTAACGGAGAAGGGATGAATCATGTTGTAAAGTTTTCCCGATATCCGGATGGCTCATTGGGAAACGAAAAAGCTTATCCTACAAACAGTAATGGTGGCGCTAATGTTAGTGCAGGTGGCGATGCTCATGGAGATTTTGATGCACAGGGTGCCATTCAAATTATTGGGGACTTCTTATTAAACGTAAATGCGGGAGGAAATACTGTTTCTGTGTTTTCTTTAAACAGAGCTTCTGGTGATTTAACTTTTAAGAATAACACACCTTCAGGCGGCACAAGACCTGTAAGTATTGCCTATACAAAAAAAGTAGGAGTGGCAAATGAATATTGGGTAGTAGTAGGCAATCAGTGGAACAACCCAAATGTTCAAAAAGATGGTAATAACATTGAACGATATCCTAACAATGCATTTTTTGCCCAGGATCTAACGCAGCCAGATGCAACTGATATTGAAAGAAACATTCAACTTTATTCGTTTAATGCGGTTAACGGGTTGCTTATGCATGAGAGATTATTAGATACCTATGTTCGGGAAAATGGCGGACCAACCACAGTAAGTTTTAGCGACGATGGAACAAAATTGGCCGTAAGTACATGGGGTATCGCTCACTTTAGTACAGAAAATACTTCTCTGCTTGAACAACATCCAAGCCGTGTGTATGTGTATAATTTTTCCAACGGAAATACAAGTGCCAGGCGTTATTTTGAAGAAGAAGGAATATCTGGAACTATTGGTTTTAGCTGGGCAAAGGCAAGTAACAATCGATTATTTGTTTCTAACTTCAACCTTATTCCTTCAAAAAGAGATAATAGTGTAACTGTATTAGCAGATAATTCGGGCACGGTTACAAAAACATCAAATTACAGCGTTACTACAACATCGGGAATTAATGAAGCTTGCTGGACAGCATTAAATTCAACAGGGGATAAATTATATGTAGCCAGTTTCGCAACAAATCTTATTTCAACTTTTAACGCAAGTTCATCAGGTATTAGTTTTACTTCTTTTGAACCAAGAAGTGGTGTAGCACCTGCCGGCGATTCTAAAGATATGTATATAACGCCTGATGATAGATATCTTTATAATTTAGGATCTTTTCAGTCTTTCTCAATCAACGGCTTTACTATCACAGGTAACGGTGTTAATTACAAATCACAAACCTTTTTAAACACAACATCAGATGGCGCAGGCATTCCTGGTAAATATAATTTTCTTGGTTTAAGAGGGTATGATGTTAAGTAATAAATATTCACAGATAATCATCATCGGATAAATAATACCTGAAAATGAATTATTACTAAAATCTAAAAGTTTTTTCTATCACAAAAAATTAAATAAGAAAATGTAGGATGAATAAAAGTTGATATAAGTAAAGTACAAAATGTATTTTATGTTTTATTAAAAAAGCTGCCGTTATTGGCGGCTTTTTTAATGAGATTTTGTAATATACTTATTTGTACATTATGTATATTCATTGAATTGGAAATAATTTCCATGCCATTTAAACTCTAAAACAATTTTTAAAAGCATGATAAATAAAATATTCGTAACCTTAATATTCGGATTAATAATCCAACCTCTATTTTCACAAACTTTTGATAAGGTAAAACTCGATAACTATTTTAATGCTTTAGAAAATAGTAACAAGTTTATGGGAAGTGTAGCACTTTCCGAAAATGGAAAAATTGTGTATACCAAATCAATAGGATTTGCGGATGTAGAAAATAAGATACATCCAGATGAAAATACTAAATATAGAATTGGATCCATTTCAAAAACATTTACAAGTGTCTTAATTTTTAAATCTGTTGAAGAGAAAAAAATAACCCTTGATACAAAACTTAATAAATTTTTCCCCACTATAAAAAATGCTGATAAAATTACGGTAGATAATTTATTGAACCATAGAAGTGGCATTCACAATTTCACAGATGACTCAACTTATTTAGAATGGAATACTCAAAAAAAGTCTGAAGCAGAAATGGTTGACATCATTGGTTATGGTGGTGTTGATTTTGAACCAGATAGTAAAGCGGAGTATAGCAATTCTAATTATGTTTTATTAAGTTATATTTTACAAAAAGTATATAAAAAGACTTATTCAGAATTATTGACTGAAAAAATTATAAAGCCAATTGTTCTTAAAAATACCTTTGTAGGCAATAAAATCAAC
>JBKJSZ010000386.1:0-3114 GCA_046593675.1 Ferruginibacter sp. | reverse complement strand
CGGATTACCGATACTTGTATTTGGATTTATTACCAACGGTACCGCATTGCCTGTCATAACAATAACTGCACTGTCTTTAGCTACACATGGAAGTAAATAAGGATTTGTATAATTAACATAAAAACTATAGTTGGTGTTGCACATCAATGGTTTTGCCAGTGAGGTGTTACAGGCAATCGGAGGTGGAAATTTGATGTTGGCTGTTGGCAGGTTTGCGATGATAACAGGATTGCCGCTGAAATGAAATCCTTCCACACAATTGCAATTCACAACGCAATTCACATTAAAACATATAGTGCAACTATCACAGACCTGTCCGTTCACTATCAATTTGAATTTTACACAATAAAGTCCCGCACCGGGAAATACATAGTTCAATGGATTGGCTTGTGAAATATTATTTTGTGTAAACAACACATTGCCTGCCAGCAACACTTGGCCTACCACCATTGTCTGGCAATTGCCATTTGGCCATGGCTGTTGGTAATTAATATAGAACTGGTAGTTTTTCTGACAAACTAATGGGTTTTGATACGTGCTTCCGCATGCGAGAGGAACGACCGTTCCACCACCAGAGGAACTTCCATTTTCAATGCCTGGAATTATTATTGAGGGTACACCCGTAAAATGGAAAGCCGTATCACATCCGCATGGTGGTATAACCGGCGGGCAATTATAAAATACCTGTCTGGTACAACTGTCACATTTTACACCATCACACCATCCTATCATTTTGAAATAAAAACTTCCTGAAGTACCGGGTGCCGGTGTATAGGTATAGGGCAGAGAAATATTATTTATAATTACATTACCAAGGTTATCAAGCACCTGGCCAGTTACTGTTCCTGCACAACCACTAGGAGAACAATTATACGCTGCGTTAATAGTTATAGGAGTACAGGTTATTCCAATTTCCTGTTGTCCGCATATCCAGTTTTGATAAGTATTTCCACTGTCAATACTATATTGTTTAAAAGCCCAGCTGCTTCCAGCACAACTGCAACATTTACGTATGAAAACATCATAAACGCCACTGCTATCTTCACAGCCATTTGGGAAACTAACGGTAGCCCATAAATGATGTAATCCCAGGCTTAGTGTTCCTGCCGGTATGGTGATGGCGCCGTTACCGGAATAAATCAATGTGCCTACCGGTTTAATTCCATCGAACCATTGCACAAAATAATTACTGAGATTTGGCTGTTGTGCCAGAGGAATGGTGATGTTGGCATCTGAACAAATAGTGTCACATCCAATGGGGAATAATTGAAGGCTTGGGGCTGCTTTAATATTTATTGTATTGCTCAAGGCACTGCAACCCGTCAGCAAATTTGTAGCGGTAGCAAAATAAGGACCCGCCAGTGTTGTAATAATTATAGAACCCGAAGCCCCTGAATTCCACGTATAATTGTTATTAAGGCTAGGAGAAATCACACTGATAGTGTTGATGGAATTAGCGCATAATGTACCTGTAGCAGCAATGGCAACGGATGGATTCTGATACGTGTAAAAACATAAACTGTCATAAGCAACACAACCATTAGAATCAATAACCTGCAGGTAAATTACAAAGTTGGTATTGTTAATCAGATTGCCGGTTGCACTGGTAAAGTTTGATGTAGAATTATTTGGTGAGAAAGTTATTCCTCCGTTATTACTGCTCCAGTTGTAAGTATATCCGGTATAATTTGTAGCAATTACACTAAAACTCGTAGGGTTTGCCGCAGGATCAAAACAAATAGTAGAACTGGTTTCAATATGGGCAATGGCTTCAGGATATAATTTTACAAATGCTGTATCGGAAAGCATAGTACAATTACAACCAGGTGTTGACCCAGATACATAAACACTATACAATCCAAAGTCTGTTGCAGTATATGTAGAACTATTGGCCCCCGAAATATTCACACCATTTTTCTTCCATTGATAATTATAAATGCTGCACATGGTATTGCCATTCGCATTAATATTTGCAGATAATACAACAGAACCACCTTTACAAATCGTTACCGGGTTTGGCGTTACAGTTACAATAGGTTTAGGATGTACGGTAACAATTTGAGTGTAGGTTGCTGTACAACCATCAGGTGTGGTAACGGTTAATGTTGCGGTGAAATTGATAGGTGCATTGGTATTATTGGTGTACTGATGCTGCGGAATTGCGGCAGGAAATGCAAGAGAATAAGCTCCATCTCCAAACTGCCAGTAATAACTTGCATAACCCGGTGCTGCATTAAAATAGGTAATGTCTTTACTACAAGTAGGATTAGGATTTACCGTAAACGCCGCATTAGGAATTACAACGAGTACAGAAATGGATGTCGTTGACGTGCATGTTCCTTTTGTAACACTTAAGGTGATAATAAAATTACCATTACTTGTGGGTGTTACAACTTCATTGGTTGTATTTCCTAATGTACCTGTATAGGTACCTCCGCTGATAGACCATGAGTAAGTGGCTCCGGCATTTGTAGGATAATAAGTAGAGGCGTCAACCATAGTTAATAAACCTGTATTGCAATTATAACTGGCATTGATACCCGCCACAACAGGAACATCTATGGTCTTGCATCTGTTGATGCAACAGGTATCATTAGGCGTTGGAGGCAGGTTAGCAATCACTGTCTTTTGAGAAATACAAACCGTATACTGTCCTGCAGCCGCATATTGGTGTGTTGCATTTAGTGTAGGCAAAAGTTCTGAAGTGCCATCACCGTAACAATATTTAACAGGTAAGCCACCTGTGGGCGAACCGGTACCTGTATAAAATCCGGAGAAACTTGTTGGATTACAACCAGAACTATTAAAGTCTATACCAAAGGTTAAACTGCTGCACGATGGTGTAGTACAACAAAAATATATATCATCAGGAATGCAAATCGTATTGGATGTAATGTTACAGCCATTAGCACAGGTAGCCGTACATTTATAGCAACCCAATTGCGTTGCATTATAATTAGCGCTATTAGCACCTGATATAGGAGAGAAGATAGTACCTCCCACCGGCTTAAAATACCACTGCAAAGTTGCCGCACATGGAATAACTAATTCAAGTTGTGTAAGGGGAATACTGAAGCTACTTAAGTTACAATTGCTCACTATACAAGGTGGCGC
>JBKJSZ010000327.1:0-6389 GCA_046593675.1 Ferruginibacter sp. | reverse complement strand
GTGCAGCAACTGTAGGTATTGCATGGAGCGAATACTTAAATAATCTTTTAATTCAGGTTTTACATATGAAACCTGTACCTTATGAATGGTGTCATTCTCCCTGGGAGAATTCCTTTCCGGATATAAATGGAATTATTCATCATGGTTACGCAAATCTTCCCGCATTAGGTATAGTTACTTTACTAAGTTTATTGTTAATAAGAGGAACTAAAGAATCTGCATTTGTAAATGGAATCATTGTTATTACAAAAGTTGCCATTGTGATTTTGATTATTATTTTAGGTTGGGGTTTTATAAATACAACAAATCATACTCCTTACATTCCAGATCCTGGAATTTTTACCGATAATCAAGGTATTGAACATCATTATGGAGGATTGCTTGGAATATTAGGTGCAGCAGGAGTCGTCTTCTTTGCTTTTATTGGTTTCGATGCAGTAAGTACAGCTGCGCAGGAAACCAAAAACCCCAAAAAAGACATGCCAATTGGAATTTTAGGTTCATTAGCTGTATGTACTGTATTGTATATTTTATTCGCCCATGTATTAACAGGATTAGCACCTGTAGAATTTTTCAGAACACAGGGTAAAGAAGCTTCAGTAGTAGCAGCCATTAATAATTATATGCCTGGTTATAGCTGGCTTGCAAAACTGGTGACTGTAGCTATTCTTGCAGGATTTTCTTCGGTAATTCTTGTTATGTTACTAGGACAAAGTCGCGTATTTTATTCAATGAGCCGAGATGGTTTACTTCCTTCAATGTTCAGTGCTGTTCATCCAAAATTTAAAACCCCTTATAAGGCTAATCTTATTATTCTTGTTTTAGTTGGAGCATTTGCTGCATTTGTTCCCGGTGATATTGTAGGTGATATGACAAGTATAGGAACTTTATTTGCATTCATTCTGGTATGCGTTGCGGTAATCATTTTAAGAAAAACTGAGCCTAATCTTCCCCGACAATTTAAAACACCATTTGTTCCCTTGGTTCCAATTTTAGGGATTATCGTTTGTACTGCAATGATTTTTGGATTAGGCTGGACAAACTGGTTAAGGCTTTTTGTTTGGCTGGCTTTAGGGCTAATTATTTATTTCATTTACAGTAAAAATCATAGTAAACTCCGAAAATAAGTTTAAACTTTATTAAATAAAAACGCTTCCATTCCACGGAGCGTTTTTAAATTATAGAAGAAATTATGTAATCATAATTCCTGTTTTAAAAACCGGATCCGGATTTTTTAGTGCCTGATATCCTGCCACTGTGCTTGCAAAAACTGTCCACAGTATTAACGGTAAATAATGGAAGGCTAATTTTCTATTGTTTTTAAAAACCATTGCAAAACTTGTTATTGCTAGAATCGCATCTCCAATCGTCCACACGGCTGCTAATACAGGACTTCTTCGGTTAAAGTAAACATAACCGAAAGAAAAAAATATGAACCAGATACAACCTTGTAAGATCAGCAAATGCTTACGTTTTGGTACGCTGGTAGAAACGAGCATTTGAAGGGCGAGCAAAATGAAAATATTATTGAAAGTCCAGGCAGGGCCAAATAACCAACCGGGCGGCGACCAGGGTGCTTGTAGCAAATGTTCTGCGTACAATCTTGTGTCTTCTTTATCAGATTGCATACTGCTCAACCCGCCTAATGCTGTGATTATTACAGACAGAAGCACCACCTGCCACCATTTTAATTGTTTGAAACGTTGTATCAATGATTTTTTGGATATTAACAGTTAGTTTGTTTTTTTGTTTTTGTCCACCAGTTATCAAGAAATGATGTGATTTAAGCTTTTTAGTTTTTGTTGTGAAATAAGGAAATATGATATTCAATCTGGATATTTCAATTGAACACACACGATTTTAAAGGATAAAACCCAGAAATATAATAAGGAATTTGTTCCATGCAAAAAAATGGAAACAAAATAGACTATCCCTATACCCTTTTGGGTAAGGAATTCTAAATAACTGGTACTGAATTGAAATCATCAAAACATCAATTAAAAAATGAGGATATATCACCTGGAAATGTGTTAGTAAAAATACTACGGTTTTTATATGTTACTTACTACTTTAAGAATGAAAATTCAAATATATTTTTATATCCGTTTTTGATCAAACCCTCTCTGGTACTAGTTTTCAGAAACTCTAACTTTATTCAACTATTTATTTTGTGGCATGGTTTTCGCAATTAGCGGTCCGATCCAGAAATAACAAATATTACAATTTCTTTATTCATTCTACGTTTAATATATAATCAATATAGGTTAAACCTGTTTTGAAATTAAAATTTAAAATTCCTAAAAGAAAAATCATGAAATTAAAAAAAATCACCGGAGTACTGTTAATGGCTCTAGCCTTTTCTGCTTGTCAGAAAGAAGCTATGACAGATACACAATCCCTTGAAAACCAAGACACAGGCGCTAGACTTTCCGGCGTTGTGGCCGACAATCCAAAAGATGTAGCAAAAATTCCAGTTACTATTTCCTCTGAATTTGCAAAAAATGGTATTCATTCTTCCAATGTAGCAGTCTTTGCTGGAAGAAGACCATCTCCTGCTGATTTAGTTGCACCAACAGTAACCATAACTAGTCCAGCAAGTAGTTCAAGTGTAAATGGAACAGTTAATATAACTGCTACAGCAACAGATAATGTTGGAGTTAAATCTGTTTCTTTTACGGTTAACAACGGCACAGCAATTTCTGATGCTATTGCACCTTATGCCAGTTCTTACAATTTTGTAAATGATGGCAGTTACACTATTACAGCCCGTGCAGTAGATGCTGCAGGAAATACAGGTACGCATAGTATTGTAGTGAGTAAAACAACCGTTATTATTATAACTCCTCCTCCTCCTGCAACTTTACCGACTAGTAAAATTTTAGTAACTCCACCAGTATTATCTCAGGGTGGCGAAGGAAGTTGCGTAACAATGGCAGTGTCTGCCCAACGATCTATAGAACAATATTATCGTACAAATGCAACAAGTTACAGCACTACTACGAACATTGTAAGTCCAGAATTTCTTTATAACCAAACCAAAGCAGATATAGGTTGTGGAAGCTCAGCTTCTCTTCCAGGATCTATGAGTTTTATTATGATGAATGGTGTTTGTACTTGGAATAGTTTACCATATAGTTCCCTTAATGGTTGCGATCCTGCAATTATTACTACTTCAATGAGAACTGAAGCAGTAAACTATAAAATTCCTGCATATCATTCTATTTTAGCTTCAGATGCAACAGCAATAAAAACTTCAATTGTTAATAATCATCCTGTTTCATTTACTTTTCAGATGGATTCAAATTTTTACAATTCTTATCCTGGTTATATCTGGAATACTCGTGGTACATTAATGGCAACACACGCATTAGCAATTGTTGGATATGATGATGCTAAAAGAGCTTATAAAGCATTAAATGGTTGGGGTACTTCATGGGGAGATCAAGGATTTATATGGATAGATTATAATTTCTTCCCAACGATTGTTGGTTATACTTATGCAATGGATTAAATTTAATAATATTTTATTTAATAAAATGAGCCGCTTCAGAATTGAGGCGGCTTATTTTATTAAAGTTGCTCCTTATTAAAATTAGTTTATAAAAAAAGTTGACTCAATATCAGACTCCAAATAAAAACTCAGATTTTGCATTCAGAATTTATATCACTTACATGAAGTTTCAACATTATGACTAGGCTGTATTTCATATTGTAAAAAAGATTTCCGGTAATCAACTTAAATAAAAGTCGCTTTAGGTTTTTATCGTCTTTAATGATTCTCTAAAATTTTTGTTCGATAAGCTTGTATTAAAATTAATTCTTACCACACGATACCATTTTTATAAAGTTTCATTTTAAACTTTCTGCCATATATCAGCGAATATTTTTCCTAAATAAATAAGAGAGATCTCATAAAGATTATTCAAAGTCAATTCACTTATTGATTGGTTTCGTTCCCCTTTCTGCTAACCTTATAAATTCGCTGCTAACACTCAAATTAGCGGACCGCTTATTCCGAATTAAGCTAAGTTGATCTTGCATTTCTTTAATGAAATTTATAATAATATTTCTTCATAGGCCCCAAAATGTACCAAAGATTGACGTAACCAATATATTTTGGTACCAGATTAAAGGGTCAAATGTCGAGAACAAGTGTTGGCGACAATAAATAATAAATAATGTTGCAAATTTCTTTAGTGCAGATTGAATATTTTTTTTTCAAATATTATTAATTTAATCCAAGGACAAATTCTACATTAAAAAAAGGGGCTGTCTTTTGACAGCCCCTTGGTTAAACCATAGTTTTGATCTGTATTACATTCTGATCAAAATTCCAGTGAATTTCTGGCCATTCTGCTCGAAAATATAGAACAGGTTGCCTTTTATTGCAGCAGGAACATTGTAATTAATAATTCTGGACTTACCGGCCGGAATATTTCCCTGGAACAACGTTTTTATAAATTGTCCCATAGTGTTATAAACTTTCAATGAAGCTTCTCCTCCAGTTGGAGAATCAATACTAAAGTTGATTTTATCACTGAAAGGATTAGGAGAAACAGAAACACTTGTTTTTACAATTTGTGTCTCTGTTTGCGGGATTCCAGATCTCATGGAAATACTAGGCATCATTGTATAAGAAGTTGTAATTGGTGCTATAGGTTGAATAGAAACACCTGAACATACAACTGTAATACATTGACTACAAGTAGAAACATTACCACAACGATCTGTCGCTCTCCAAGTCCGACAATGAGTTCTTGAACCATCAGGATTAATAGTAACAACATCATTGTTTATAATTTCTAATCTCGGATTTGGATCACAATTATCCGAAACAGAAGGTGCATCGAATGTAACAGGTATATCCGTATTGCAGAACGGTTCAATTTGTAATTGGTTATCTCTTTCACCAAGTGAATGATCATCAAGCTTATCCAATTTAAAATGATATGGCCCACCATGAATATCTCCTGCTCCGAAACAAGCTCCATATCCACAAGAACCTGCTCCGGGTGCAGCTCTACCTGCAAATTTAATCAGTACACTCTTCGCAGGAGACGTCCAAGTAATGGTATACCAGGCATAATTATCTCCATCAGTTCTGCCAGAGTATCCATCAAATGTTATGGTTACTCCTGAAATAGGCTGATCACCTCTGATTTCAATTTTCCTGTCTCCGTAAGTACTCTCAAAACATGAAATTGCATCATTCACATTTCTGATTCCATGATGATTAGGTGGATTACCCATATTATCTGGAAGTATGGCAAACGCTACTCTTGGATCTGCTCCTGGATAAGAATTCAACGTTCTGCAGGCAATGCCTGCCGTTGCTGTTATCCCTTCATTGCAGGTTTGTGCAATTAGATTTTGAAGTTCATTGACTGCACCATTTCCAATATTCGCGGCTGTAGCAATTGCCTGATCCCATGACATCATAAAATCAAATGCATGTCGATCAAGTTGCTGATGTTTAACCACTTCATGACGGAAGGTAAATTTATGTGTGTTGCCTTGTAACTGCGTAAATATTACACGTTGAGGAACACCCATTCCTTCAAAATACTCTGCCCTTGTTTGGTTATTAATTCCATTTGTCCAATCAATAGGCACTAAAGGATGACCTTGATTACGAGGCTGACTGAAATCAACTTTGTTATTTCCAACTGGTGGTAAATTTGAAGCATTTTCCGTATGTGTTGCTAAACCACCACCTCTTAAATCTACACATATTGCAGGAACAAACCCTGCAGCATTGATACTCTTATTCGGACGACATGTTAAAGTAGGTGGAGTTATATCCTGTACAGTTATAGTTTGACTAACTGAATTTGGATTTATATTTCCGCAATGATCTCTAACACTCCATGTTCTGGTAATTGTATATGCGCCCGCACAATTACCTGATACAGTATTATCAGAAAATGTAAGGATAGGATTAGGATCACAATCTGAAACAGTTGGCGCCTGGAAGCGAGGAGTAGACGGACAGTTGATTGTTTGATTCGCACCAGGTTGTCCCAAAGTAGGGAAATTTGTGTCTGTCACCCTTATAACCTGAGAAGCGGTACTTGTATTACCACAATCATCTGTCGCCGTCCAGGTTCTAGTAATGCTATACCTGCTTGAACAATCTCCCGGCGTTAGAACATCATTGAAAGTAAGTGTTGGATTTAAATCACAACCATCATTAGCAGTTGGTGTTGCAAATACTGGTGTAGCAGGACATGCAACACTGGAAGGACCAGGAAGTGGTGAAATTGCAGGAGCCGTCGCATCAGTTGCGTTAAATGTCGCGCTACATGATGTAGTACAACCATTAATTGTAATGGTTACATTTAAGGTGTATGGCCCACAAATTGTTCCTGCTAAAACCGTAACAGAAGCTC
>JBKJSZ010000280.1:0-2998 GCA_046593675.1 Ferruginibacter sp. | reverse complement strand
AATGATCAATGGATGCGGCAATACCGATCCGTTTATTTCGAATTGCTGATTAGTTATGGGTTTAGCCTTAACGGTACCTATATCATAAAACCGATCAACATATTGCATAATAGCTGGACCAATCTGATCATAATCAAAAGCTCCGCCTGCATGTATAATAGCGAATGGAGCGATTAAATTTATAGAATCAATTCCATTGGCTGATGTTCCTGCAAGTGCCATGGAATCGAATGCATATGTTCCTTTGGAAGTCTGCACCGAAGATGAATCAATCATTACAGAAAAATCCAATTGCCTCGGATGTAAATTTTGAGCATTGATGTTTGTAACAAAAGAAATGTTTAATGTATCAGGATATAAATTCAATCTCGCTAATTGCGCCGTATCCACATTCAGGTGCATTGTTGCAGTTGGATAACGGCCACTTACATTTGCGTTGAGATCGTATTGAAGTTTCAGGTATTCATCTTCTACATCACCGCTGCTTATAATAATTCCGTTATTAAAATTTGCAGCAGAATGAACGTTATTGTAAGTATAATGATTGTATTGAAGCTTTTCCAGATTCAGAACTATATCACTCACCATTGTTTTATAATCAAACCCACGCCCTTTTGCTTTCATGGTTCCCGTCACCAAACCAAAAAGGCTATCCTGACCAATTAATTTTCCAAAATCAAAACCTTGTGGAGATATGATCATATTGTACACCGCACGCTGAGGATCTCTCATATTTTTTAAAGTTCCTTTAACGTATGCATTGCCATAACTGGTGATCAGTTTAAGATCAGTTACCAGATCATTTTGCGAGCCTTTCAACAATCCTTTAGCCTGAATTCTTTGTGGAAGGCTAAAGCCTGCCGGAAGATTTTCTTTTGGTAAAAACCCTTCGATAAAATTTTTATTCAGGTCTGCTCTGGCAATATTAAAATCATATTTTAATGCTGCAGGATTCGAAATATTTGTGATGTTTATTCTACCCTGCAACGCTAATCCCTGTGCTGATGCGTTTACATCTGCCGTTAAATTATTGCTATTGCCTTTTAATCTACCACTAAAATTAATTACATCAGGATATTCATTAAATGCCATCCTGTTTTCAACAGGTATAAATTTCAACAAGTCTTTTTTTCTAATATGGCTGTTTAATATTACCAAATCATAAGAAAATTTATTTGGGTCAGTAAGGTTATACAGCGTTCCTCTCGCTGAGATAGTACTTCCGCTAAAACCATTTAATTGTAAAAATGGAATATACAAACGTCCGAGGCTTCCTCTCAACTCTGTATTAAACGAAACAGAATTATTTGCAAAATCCGCTACGGGAAATGCTTTTTTTATAGCCGGTAATAATTTATATAAATCATTAAAAGCAATTGTTGAATTATTAAGCTTTGCAGATATGGAACTGTTCTGAGGATATTTTGCGATCCCTGATACACTATCATATGTAATTTCTAAATAATTTTGTAATAAAGAAGAAGGTGTTTTTACATACAGGTCTGTAGCAGAAATATGTTTATCAGTCATCATCAGATTAACATGTGTACTGTCTAAAATAAATCCACCGGCATCTTCAAACGAAAGTTGTTTTATAATGGCTGTTGTGGTATCTGGTGTAAAAACAAAATTCTGTGCATTTACATTTAAATGGTTTGTTTTTAAATGATTCAGATCTAATCCTCCAGCACGAGGCACGGTATTATTATCAAACTGTAGATTGTTATTATACAGATTTATAAAATTTGCGGCATAACGCCAGGGTTGTGTGGTGCTAATTATTGTATCGGTTGTTTGCAATATCGCTGGAAGGTTCAGTTGGACGGTAGAATTTCCAAGAATCAAAGAATCTGTAATCGCTACATATCGGCCCATATCAAAAACAGTATTTGACAGTTGCAAATGATTCACTGCATTGGTATATAAGAATCCATCAGTCTGATCTTTTACATAAACAAACACGCTGTCTAAACGAAATTTATTTGCAGTAATTAACAAAGGATAATTGATGGTAGAATCCACAACGACATCTTGTTTTTTAGAAGAAGCGGCTTTTGTGGTTACCATATTGAATTCCACACCGCTTGCTTTAAAATCATCAATATAAAATTGCATTCTGTCAGGCTGAAATCTTGTTAAGGAGCCATCCAAAGATCGGATACGACTGAAGAAGGACGATCCTGAAATTTCATCATTGAATCGTAAAGCAACATTTTGAAATATTAATCTATCTAAGGTGATTTTTAAAGCCGCCGTATCCGGATTTACATTTTGTTTATTTCCGGTAAAAGCATCCATTACAAACTGAAAATTAAAGGCCGAGTCTCCATTTTTTTTCTGAATATTAATGAACATATTTTTGAAAAACACTTTTTGTATATCGGTATTTCCCCTGAGAAGTTTCAGCATATTAACATCCACCTTTATTTCTTCTCCTGAAACAAAGGTGTCTTTTTTTTGATCTTCTATATACACACCTTTTAATTCTATCCATTCCGGCAATCTGTAATCTATGTTGCTGATAACAACTTTCGTTTTTAGTTTATCCTGTAAATATGTTTGAACTTTATTTCTAATGATATTTCTACCAACCTGCGTATTGATAAACATCGCAAAAATGATGATTAGTAATAAAGCAGATACTAATACAATCGCAATAACGCGTGAGGTTTTAATAAAGATGCGCTGAACAGTCATTACGATTCGGGGAAGTTTTCGCTAAAATATAGAAACTATTATGCCTTAATGGTTTATAATGGAAATTTCATTGAATTTTTTTTAAATTGTAGAAGGAATTACTCAGGATTATTACAATTGTTTGAGACATTTTCCAATATCAACTCCTTTATCTAAAACTCCAAAAAAAATATCGCCTTTTTTTTCAATTCTTTTTAAGGCATTATGGATATTAAATTGTTGAGGTGTTAAACCCGGTTTTACTTCTTTCCAAAACAGAGGCATGGAGACAGTAGCGCCAGGTTTGGGGCGCATACTATAC
>JBKJSZ010000012.1:0-3272 GCA_046593675.1 Ferruginibacter sp. | reverse complement strand
AGAGAAGAACTACAGCCTAACGGCGTTCGTCAATTGGGGCAATTGACTTAAAAGCCCATCATCAGTACAAATGCTTGTTAACACTAACAGGAAAGCCCCGAAAGATCGGGGCAATACCTAGGCATGACTTTGATAGGATCAATTATGTTTCCGGGTTGTTTGCATGAGCCTATCAATATCTGTCATACTGTAATAATAGATGCCGCCCACTTTAGAAAAATTGAGCTGACCGCTGCTGCGCATTTGGATCAGTGTATTAGGAGAAATGCTTAACAGCCTCCGCACCTCTGTTGCCTTTAGCCATTCCTTCATCGGCTTTTGAGTGGTGGTTAATAGCTGCCTGATCTCTATAATTAATTCACTACGGAATTGGTTCAGGTCTTCACGGGTTACAATTTCAACTGACATAACAATTCGTTTTACACTTCTTAATTCATAGTTTATTAAAATACACCTGGCTTTTCAACAATGGATTTGAAGAAGGCTCATATTTAATATAGCCGTATTCCTTCAATTCATTCATGCACTTGTTATAAGTTTTACGGCCCATTCTGGCAGCTTTCATCAGCGTATCCCGGTTAATTGAAAGGGGATTTTGCGATAAGGCTGTATTCCATTCCTGCAATAGAGCCATGTAAAGGCTAATATGCGTTGCGCCAATTCTTGTATCATCTGCAATGGCTTCATAAAAATCCGTCAATGGCTGAAAATTTTCCATGTCATTTTACCTCTTTAGCTTATTCGCCTTAGTTTTTCTTTTTTTCTGCAACAGGCTTTTATCACCTCCTGCAACTCCACTTTCCGCTGCATCATCCGGTATCGGATTGACTTCCTGCTTCCTTTTAGTCAGTAGTTTTTTTTCCAGCCAACGGTTTAATAAAAAACGGTAGGCTTCTTCTATGGAAATGCTCTGACCATCAAAAAAATAAAAACGCTGGATCAGTTCAAAGCGGGATTTAACTACATTCAGGTTACCCATCGTTGCATTCATGTGAATGCCTGACCAGTGTTTGACTTTAAGGCAATCGGCGAAATTTTTACCTTCTTCTGTAACTGATAACCTGGATAGATCCATTACAATCTTTTCAATCCGTTTTTCCCTTTCCCAAGTCCCTTCATTCTCCAGGCTGAATACAGCGGCCTGTTTATTGATTCCCTGCCAGTCTGTTTCTACCATCCGCTGATCCAATTCCCGGATATTAACCGAATGAATCAGGAGATCAGGCATTTCCATTTCCTTTAAGAAGGCTGCATCATAATAGCTACAGATATATTCATCACCTTTTTTTTCAAAAAAGATAGAACAGGCCAGCACATCTTTACCCTTTCGGATACGTTCTATCAGCGCAAAATCAACAGGTTTAAAACAGATATGCTGCAACAGCCGGTAACCTATACTTTCATCAAACCCAAGGGTGACAAGTTTATCCGTTAAAGAAGCAATATTTTGAATATTCATAACCTTTCCGTTTATCAAATAAAAAATAAAATGCGCCTGTTACGATACAGCTAACCCTTTCTTTTGCCGGATTCTTTTTTTAGGTAGCAGACTGTCATTTGTATTCTTTTTGCCTGCCTTTAAACCAGCCTTTTCCTGTTTCACTTCTGGTCTCACATCCAGTTTTACATCAGGCTTTACTTCTGGTTTCAGTTCCTGTATCACTGCCGTTCCCTGAGCCTGTCCCGCAGCCTGGTATTGTTCCAACCCCTCTTTCTGTACCCGTTTCATTTGCCCGTCATAGAGGTGAACAGATTTATATTGCGGGTTAGCCGCAATAAACATCTTATGAGTTGCACCATCCCTTTCGATGGTGATGGATTGGATATTTCCTTTTTGCAGTGATAGTGTCAAATCCTTTTCCTTATCCCCGCCATCCAGTTCCGCTACTGCATATTTGCCCACTGCCGCTTTCAAATCATACCCGAAATTTTCGTGGTATTGCTTTACTTCAAAATTGTTATGCTTGTCCTTATTATCAAAATCAAGCTGTATCCAGGCTTTGTAAGAATCGCCTGCTTTATTGCTCAGATCTTTGTACACCGATCTTCCTTCCAGCAGGTTGTAGGCTTCTTTGGCGGTAACGCCTTTACCTTTATTCAGGTAAAATGTCTGTTCCATTTTTTCGCCATTGCTTCTCTGAAGTGAAGCATGGTAATTGTTGAAAAAATACATTTCAGAACTATCTGATTTGCGGAAGTTAAGTGTTGCCTCAAACGGCTTTTTATTTACTTCCGTATTGAAGGTTAACTGGAAGGATTCCTTTCCTTCTTTTAAGTGTTGTTCGATGGCTTCATTTTGCTTGTCGCCGAAGCCCATGTATTTGATATTGTCTTTCAAATAAGCTAAATTTTTCTCGTTCATGACATTTGATTTTATATTGTTTGAAATTTGTTTTGTAAGTTCTTCGCCATAAGGAATTTGTTTCAACACATCCATTACTGAATTAATATGTATGACATTGTGATGATCCATGTCGCTTGTATTATTGAGGGAAAATTCATTTGCAGATTCCTGATCTCTAAAAAAGTGTACATCATTCTTATCTATAAAATAAAGTGAATTGTTATACACCATCCAGTTCTCACTTTTTGTTAATGCAACCTGCACCGCATCCAGCACCTCATCAGAAATAGGATGATTTTTTTCTCTTACTTCCATTGATTCAGATTCAACCGGGTATTGTTTGTAGGAATTAAAAAGGCTATCTCTCTGTTCTTCCATCGCATATCCCTGCCAGTATGTTTCAGTCAAATTTTGCACGACTTGTTTCCCATCTTCGCTGAATTCGTTAATATATTGCAGGTCATGCACCAAACTTTCCAATTCATTGAATGCGGCAATGTCATCTGGTGTTTCTGCTTCAGTATTAGCTTCCAACGGATCATAAAAAGCATGTTCCCAGTCAATGGCTTCCATCCGCTCCTCCAATTGCATATTTTGTATGATGTAGTTAAACTGTAAACTGCCATGCAGCTCAACTATATCGGTTTCTATCAATGCAGTATCTGCAAGTGGATTCCCATCCATTCTATCCATCACAAGAGACTGTTCAATTTCAATGATCGCAGCATCAATGGGAAGCTTTATAAATGCGTGGTATAAAGATTTTGCTTCACTCTCAGCACCGAAATACAGAATATCCGATGCGGTGAGGTTCACCAGGTTCTTTTCATAGGCAAACCATTGCTTACCTTGTTTAGAATGGGCACACAATTCGCCCAGCATATCTGTTACATCACCGTTTAGGATTTTCATATAAATGGGATTTAAT